>CATAMV010000048.1 GCA_949487855.1 Bacteroidota bacterium | reverse complement strand
CGTGGACGCCAACTCACACAGGCATTAAGCCAAAAAGCCTTTCCAGAACAAAACATGGAGCCACTTGCATTGCACTATGTTACGCTAACCAACTACGACGAATCTTTTCAGAACGTACATGTGGTATATGACAAGGAGAACATTCAAGAAACATTAGGTGAAGTTCTTGCCGATGCGGGTAAAACACAAATCCGAATTGCAGAAACTGAAAAATATCCACACGTTACCTTTTTCTTTAACGGCGGAAGAGAAGCACCTTTTGATGGCGAAGAACGCCTTTTGTGTCCGTCGCCAAAAGTAGCTACCTACGACTTGCAACCCGAAATGAGCGCATACGATATTCGAGATGCTATTGTACCAAAACTCAAAGCAAAAGCAGCCGATTTTGTCTGTTTGAATTTTGCCAATCCCGACATGGTTGGTCATACAGGCGATATGGCAGCTGCCATCAAAGCCTGCGAAACCGTAGATGCCTGTACGGCAGATGTGGTGGCAGCAGCTAAAGAAGGCGAATACTCCGTTATTATCATAGCAGACCACGGAAATTGCGATACGATGATAAACCCAGACGGCAGTCCAAACACCGCACACACCACCAATTTGGTACCGGTATATCTGATTGACAAAGACGCGAACAGCATTAACAAAGGAGCGCTTTGTGATATTGCGCCCACTGTATTGGAACTCATGGGAATCGAGCAGCCTGCTGCCATGACAGCAAAATCATTAATTTAGCTATCAAAAGTACATTCCATGAGAAAGTTAGGTATATTTCTTTTTGTTGTTATCTGTGGTTGTACAACAGCACAAGACCTACTAGGACCTATTGCGTTAGAACAATTAAAACAACACCCGCACAAGGAATGGTTTGCTGTTGAATACGAAAATTACAGTCCTTTTGTGAAAACCACAGATCAACTAATGCCACTAATGAATGATGTTGAAATTAAAACATTTATGGGAACTTGGTGTTCTGACAGTCAAATACAAGTACCGGCTTTTTATCGTATTTTAGAAAAGGTTGAGTTTAAAGGGAAGGCATCCATTATTGCGGTGGATGAACACAAAAAAACACCCTCAGGAAGTGCGGCTGCGCATGGAATTACCCATGTTCCGACATTTATTTTCTACAAAAACGGCAAGGAAATCAATCGCATTGTAGAATCACCTGTTGATTTTTTGGAAGAAGATATGCTCGCTATATTAAGTGGTAATGATTACAAACACACATACGAGAATTAATGTCGCTTCAAAAAACAGCTGAAGAAATTGAGCTTATTCGCAACAGTGCGTTATTGGTATCCAAAACCCTTGGTATGCTGGCAAGCGAAATCAAGCCTGGAGTTACTACGCTAGAACTCGATAAAAAAGCAGAAACTTTTATTCGGGATCACGATGCTATTCCAGGATTTTTGGGGCTTTATGATTTTCCGAATACCTTGTGTATGAGTCCTAACGCACAAGTTGTACATGGCATCCCAAATAACACCCCACTGCAAGAGGGGGATATTATCTCCATAGACTGTGGTGTATTGAAAAATGGCTATTATGGCGATCATGCCTATACCTTTGAAGTAGGTGAAATTGAATCCGAAACCAAAAAACTTTTGGACAGAACAAAGGCTTCACTCTACAAAGGGATTGAAGCATTCCGAATAGGAAATCGTGTTGGTGATGTGGGTTTTGCCATACAACAATACGTGGAACATTTTGGCTATGGTGTGGTGCGCGAATTAGTTGGTCACGGACTTGGAACCACCATGCACGAAAAACCAGAAATGCCCAATTACGGAAAACGTGGAAGAGGGAAAAGCTTTTTGGAAGGTATGGTAGTCGCTATCGAACCCATGATAAATCAAGGAACACACCGCATAAAACAATTGCAAGACGGCTGGACCATACTAACCGCAGACGGCGCGCCAAGCGCGCACTTTGAGCATAATGTTGCTATTGTGGACGGAAAGCCTGAATTACTCTCAACATTTAAATATATTTACGATGCGTTGGGTATTACTTCTAATGAAGAAGATGCTTTTAGAGTCGTTCCATTACCCTTATGAAAGCTTTAGCAAAGCTTATACTCGGACTTTTCCCAAGAACTGTTTTGCAACGGTTCGCAAATATGTTGTTGCCCATGCTAGATTTGTGGTATCGAGGGAATACATTTACTGACCCCATTAATGGAAAGTCATATCGAAAATTTTTACCCTATGGATATGTTAAAATTCGCCCGAATGTGCTTAGCCCTGGAACACTTTCGTTGGAGCGTCACCGCCTAATTTGGTTGTACTTAAAAAAAGAAACTGACTTTTTTCAAACCCCATCAAAAGTGCTTCATATGGCACCTGAAAAAGCGTTTATTTCTCGATTAAAAAAGTTACCGCATCTAGATTATATCAGTTGTGATTTAGAATCACCGCTTGCTGATATCAAAGCGGATATCTGTGCATTGCCTTTTGAAGATTGCAGTTTTGATTGGGTTTTATGCAACCATGTTTTAGAACATATTACGAATGACACCAAAGCGATGCAGGAATTGTATCGGGTGTTAAAGCCCGGTGGAAAAGCGCTGCTTCAAGTTCCTCTTAACCCAAAAAGAAATACAACTTTTCAAGACAATAGTATAACCGACAAAGCTACTCGCACCAAAATTTTTGGTCAATATGATCATGTCAGAATTTACGGAATGGACTATTTCGAAAAGCTACGCACCATTGGTTTTCAAGTAAATGAACTACAATTTGGAAAAACACTTTCTGATGAAGAACGCGCACGATATGCGGTTGTAAAAACGGAATATATTCCTGTTTGCGAACGTCCTATTGAAGATTAGACTCAAATTTATCCGTAACCTCTACTACAACTGAATCTTTTACTGCCAAAACCCACATGGCTTCAACATTATTCAAGGAATTAATAAGGATTTTTCCTTTTTCAAAGGGCATTGCCATGAGTGCTGTAGCATAGGCATCAGCAAGCATGGTAGAAGGAGCAAGAACAGAGGCGCTTAATACGTTGCTTTGCACGGTTTTACCCGTTATGGGATTTATGGTATGAACATATTTTTTTCCCTGTCCATCTGTTCTAAATTTCCTGTAATTACCAGAAGATGCCAAGCCTTGATTTTGCAATGGAAGCGTAGCAATAAACGCTCGTGTATTTTGCTGCTTTGGGTGGTCAATCGCAACACGCCAGGGCATTTCTTTTTCAGTGTTTATGCCAGCTGCAAATAACTCTCCTCCAACCTCAACCAAAAAATTTTGATATCCTAAAGATGTAAGCATTTGAACAAGTGCGTCAACGGCATACCCTTTTGCAATAGCGTTAAAGTCAACATATATGTTTTTGTTTTCCTTAGTTATAGTGCCATTTTCTAGCAAAGAAACACGATGAAGTCCTGTGATATCTAGTAAACTATCTACCGCTTTACTGTCCATTTCAGCAATTGGCTTTTCTGGGCCAAAACCATAGGCGTTCACCAATGCACCAACCGTAGGGTCAAAATAACCCTCAGTTTGTTTCCAAACCTGTTGAGATGCGTTGAAAACGTTTTGAAAATCAATATCTGTTACCACTGTTTCTCCCCTATTGATTTTAGAAATTATGGAGTTTGGCCAATAGGTTGACATGGACTGATTTATACGTAAAAAAACTGCATCAATAGAATCTAAAACACTTTCGTTTGCTTTTGTGTCGCCATATAAAATTGAATAGGTTGTTCCGAGTGCATCACCCTGCGCACGTTGCACTTTTACCTCATTTTGGCATGCGCTCAAAATGACAGCAAAAGCAAGAATACTAAACTTCTTGCAATCCGTTATAATTAATCGCATAAGGTTCGTTTTTAAGTATTGGTTTTTCATAGTCAGAGGCATGTGCAAAGCCCACACCTGCAAAATAGGTTTTCGCTTTAAATTTTAAAGCGTGTTCTTTTACCTCTTGCATTAATTTACTATCGTAGTCTTTTGGATTTTTTGGGTAGCGTACATGACGTACCACCACAAAATGAAGGGTTTTCTCTTTTGTACACACAAATTGCGGGTCTTTTTGGGCTTCGCTGTTTACTGCCAAAAATTCAAAACCGTCAGCCTCTAGAGATTTTCCCACAGCAGTCATGGCGAGTTGGTGAAGTTCTTTTTCCGTTAGCTTTTGCATACTGTAAACTTAATAAAAAAAGAGGCCGAAGCCTCTTGTTTGTTATCCGCCGAAGTCGTCGAAACGGACATTTTCGTCTGGCACACCAAAGTCCTCTGCCATTTTTTCAACAGCTTGATTCATCAATGGAGGCCCACAAAAATATACCTCAATGTCTTCAGGAGATTCGTGATCGTTTAAGTAATTATCGATTACCACTTGGTGTACAAATCCTATAAAGCCGTCTCCTTCGCCATCGAGACCATCCTTCACTTTCCAATTGTCTTCCTCAGAAGGCTCCGACAACGCAACATAAAACTTAAAGTTAGGGAAGTCACGCTCTAGCGCACGGAAATGTTCGGTGTAGAACAATTCACGCTTCGAACGACCACCATACCAAAACGTTACTTTACGACCTGTTTTAAGCGTACGGAATAAGTGATACAAATGCGAACGCATGGGTGCCATACCAGCACCACCACCCACATAAAGCATTTCTGCTTCAGAGTGATTGATAAAGAACTCACCATAAGGTCCAGAGATGGTAACAGGATCGCCTTCTTTTAGCGAGAAAATATAGGAGGATGCCACACCAGGGTTTACATCTGCCCAACCGTTTTTAGCACGGTCAAACGGAGGTGTTGCAATACGTACATTAAGCATCACCTCTTTACCTTCGGCTGGGAAAGAAGCCATAGAGTATGCACGCTCTACAAGCTCTGGGTTTTTCATTTTTAAATCCCATAGCTTAAACTTGTCCCACTCCAATTTAAATTTGTTTACGTCTTCGGGGTGTTCCTCTGGGTGAGCAGAAATATCAATGTCTTTAAAATCTACCTCACAAGCTGGAACTTCAATTTGGATATATCCACCTGCTTCGTAATGCATGTCTTCTGGAATCTCTACAACAAACTCTTTGATAAAAGAAGCTACATTCCAATTTCGAACGACTTTAGCAGCAAATTTCTTAATCCCAAAGACTTCTTCAGGCACTTCAATAACCATGTCTTCTTTTACCTTGACCTGGCATCCCAAACGCCATCCCTCAGCAATTTCCTTTCTTGAAAAGTGCGGTGCTTCGGTTGGAAGAATTTCACCGCCACCGTCTTTGACGATACATTTACATTGAATACAAGTACCTCCACCACCACAGGCAGAAGGTAAAAATATTTTGTTATCACCAAGGGTAGAAAGCAACGTACTTCCCGATGAAACCTCCACATCTTTTTCGCCGTTAATAAAAAGCTTCACGGGTCCTGATGGCATCAAGCGCGCTTTTACACCCAACAACATACCCACCAATAAAAAAGTGATGGCCAAGAAAACAACGATACTTGCAATAATTACTGTACTATCCATAGGGTTACAATTTAATTCCCATAAAACTCATAAAACCAATAGCCATAAGGCCTGTAATAATAAACGTAATCCCCAATCCGCGTAATGGTGCAGGAACGTTTGAATAGGCGATTTTTTCACGAATAGCAGCAATGGCTAAAATAGCCAACAGCCAACCAATTCCAGAGCCAAAACCGTAAACGGCAGACTCGCCAATAGAAGCAAAACT
>CATAMV010000047.1 GCA_949487855.1 Bacteroidota bacterium | reverse complement strand
GGACATTGGCATAAAATAATCGCCGTTGGGCATTCCGCCTTTAACGCCAAGCGATTCGTATTCACCTTTAAGGTAATTTATGGCAATGGTTTCACCTTCAGTTCCGGTTTCTCTTCCCAAAAACGCATCCGACGCATAGATGTATAAATGTTCTTTAAGCTCCTCTGCTGTAATGGTATTGGCAAAGGTGGTTGGTGTAAACTCTACAGTTTTTTGAGTTGCTGCGCATGACATTAAAAATGCGCCAACAAATAAAATAAGATGTTTCATAAAAGTAAGGCTTGATGTGCTAATATAAATAAAATCTAAAAAGACGTTATAGCTGCGCCGCTATAAAGTCCCACAAACGAATTCTATGCGTAAGTGCTTGTTGTGCAAAATCAGTAGCTTCTTCCCAATTTGCAGTACTATTGCCGCACAATTCTTGCATCATTTGTAAGGCCATGGGTCCGTGCTCTTCTCCGTCCAATTCAATATGGCGCTCCAAGTAGTATAGTAAAGTATCTACACTTCCTTTTTGTTGGTTTGCAAGTCCTCTAACAATAGCAATAAACAAATCAGGGATTAAATCCTCTCTTCCATATGTAAAAACACCACCGACCACGTGTGCAGGTGCGGTCGTAGCAATAGAAAGGGAAAAACGTACGAAACTTTTAATTTCTTCTGGGATATGCACTTCACTTAAGGCATCTTGCCAAGAAGCACCGTTTTGTATCGCTGTTACCAAATCCACAATGGGTGTGGTGTCAGCGCCAATTTCTTTCATTGCTTGCAGGTACAACTCATAGTGGCTAGCTGGGTTTCCTTGCGTATCCACATCACTTTCTTCGCCCCAAACAATTTCGTTAATTAAGCGCCGAGATCCAGGACTACCTACCGGAACCCATGGAAGTTCGGTACATGTGAGTTTTTGTTGTAAAGATTTTACAAGTGACATAAAATCCCAAACCGCAAAGGCGTGATAGGTCATAAAAACGCGAATAGCCTCAATAGAATTCAGTTTGGTATAGATAGGATGCTCAAGAAGTTTTGCCTTTAAAGGCGATAAATCTTGATCAACAGTAGTAGCAGTAATCATAAGCAATTTTTCAACTACAAATTTAAGCTAAAACGCTAATACTTAAGCTAAAAGGATTTGTTATTTTTGAAGCATGCCACGAGTTTTTCTTACCGAATGTCCACGCGATGCCATGCAAGGCATCAAACCCTTTATTCCAACAGAGATAAAGTTGATGTATTTGCAATCCTTATTGCGAGTAGGTTTTGATGTTTTAGATTTTGGAAGCTTTGTGTCGCACAAGGCTGTTCCGCAAATGCGCGATACGCACGAAATTATTCAGCAGTTAGACTTAAGCGACACCAAGACCAAGCTGCTTGCCATAGTAGCGAACGCTCGCGGCGCAGAAGATGCCTTGTTATATCCACAGATTGATTATTTGGGGTATCCGTTTTCGATTTCAGAAAATTTTCAGGTACGAAACACCAATAAAACCATTGAAGAATCCACACAAGTATTAGACAAAATTGCCAATCGCGTACAGCAGTTAGGTAAGGAGCTCGTTGTGTATTTGTCCATGGGATTTGGCAATCCCTATGGCGATCCATGGAGCCCTGAACTTGTAGGGGAGTGGGTGTCGCGATTGGCACAGATGGGCGTTCGACGTATTTCACTTTCCGATACGGTTGGTGTAGCACAACCTCAAACAATAACATCTCTTTTTGATCACTTACTTTCGGTGCATCCTAAAATCTTTTTTGGTGCACATTTGCACGCCAAACCATCTGAAGCGACCTTAAAAATTCAAGCTGCCTTTGATGGTGGTTGTAGTGCTTTTGACAGTGCTATTCGTGGTTTGGGTGGATGCCCAATGGCAAAAGATGCCCTTACAGGCAACGTTCCTACAGAAAAATTACTCTCCTTTTTATCCGCTCAAAAAGCCATTTTTTCGGCAAATATGCTTCATTTTGAGTCTGCTTATAACACCTCTTTACAGGTTTGTTAATTTCTTATTTAAAATAAATCCAAATAAACTTTGCAATTAAGCTTTTTGGAAATACATTTGCACTAATTAAAACCAATCTAAATAAAAACAACCATGATGAAGGGATTCTTTATACTTCTTATGGCGTTGTTGAGTTTTACTTTAAAAGCGCAACAAACACCTGAAATTTTTAAAGATTCAATTTATTCACTTGATGAAGTCATTATAAAGGGCAACACTATTTTGGGTAACAAATTTGTTGCAAAAAATAGAACCGGCGCCGCTTATTACCTTTCTGGCGAGGAGTTATCAGCTTTTTCACACACAGACATCAATAGGGTGTTAAGTAAAGTACCTGGCGTTAATTTTTATGAAGAGGATGGATTTGGATTACGACCAAATATAAGCATTAGAGGAACTTCTGCAGAAAGATCTTCAAAAATAGTCATCATGGAGGACGGTATTTTAATTTCTCCTGCTCCTTACAGCGCATCATCTGCCTATTATTTCCCCTCAGTAGCCAGAATGCAAGCAGTGGAAGTTTTGAAAGGGAGTAGTCAAATTCAATACGGACCTTACACAACAGGAGGAGCAATTAATTTTGTTTCCACAGAAATACCTGAATCTTTTTCAGGAAAATTATCCACAAGCTATGGTAGCTTTCACACGGGTCAATTACACACGACTGTTGGAGATAGCTTTGAAAATTTCGGATACATGATTGAGTATTTGAATTTTAATTCTGATGGATTTAAATCTCTTGCTAATAATTCGAACACAGGTTTTGATGTCAACGAAATCACTTCTAAGATTCGATATACCACATCAGAAAATGCCAAATTGCACCAGAGTGTTGAGTTTAAATTTCATTATTATGATCAAATTTCGAATGAAACATATCTCGGTTTGACGGATGCAGACTTTGAAAAGAGTCCATACATGAGATATTCTGGCTCAGAAAAGGATAATATGGATGCAGAACATGTACAGTATGTAGTAACGCATGAGCTTAATCTTTCTAATAAATTTAAAATCGTATCTAACGTATATTACAATGGATTTAAAAGAAATTGGTACAAACTTGATGATGTTGTATTTGATGGCAGTTCACAAAAAATAGCTAAAGTTATTTCAGACCCTATTCAATATGCAGGGTTTTATTCGATTTTAAATGGGGAGTTAGACGCAGATAATTCTCTAAAAGTAAAAGCAAATAATAGAGAATATATTTCTAAGGGTGTACAAACCAAAATTGACTCACATTGGTATGGCGAGAATGGTTCATTTCATGATTTAGAAATTGGTTTTAGATTTCATTATGATGAAGAGGATAGATTCCAGTGGGAGGACACATATCACTTAAATAACGGATTTATGTCATTGGGCGTTTTCGGAGAAAAAGGCGCTCAAGGAAATAGAGTTAGTTCGGCAAACGCATTCGCATCTTATGTAATGTATAAGTGTAAATTCAAAGGCTTCACAATAGCACCTGGTTTTAGATATGAGTCTATAAAATTATCAAGAGATGATTATGGAAAAACGAATCCTTTAAGAAGCGTAAGCGAACTTTCGGCCAGAGAAAATGAAGTGTCTGTATTGATTCCAGGTATTGGGTTAAATTATACTGTTAACAATAAAGTTTCATTCTTTGGTGGTATCCATAAAGGATTTTCACCCCCTGGAAACGCTGTTGGACAAAAAGCAGAGGAGAGCATCAACCTTGAGGCAGGAGTCAGGTTCTCTTACAACAAGCTAAATACTGAGATAATAGCTTATCGAAACGATTACAGTAATTTATTGGGGAACGATCTTGCGGCGAGTGGTGGCTCAGGAGAACTTGACCCATTTAACGCGGGTGAAGCGTTAGTAAGTGGCTTAGAGGTGCTGTTGCAGTCCAATTTAATTGAAAATGAAAGGATAACTATCCCGTTTTCATTGTCTTATACGTTAACGAATGCAGAATTTTTAACTGACTTTGGTAGTACTCAAGATATTTGGGGTGAGGTTAGTAATGGAGATAGAATCCCATATATCCCGCAACATTTATTAAACGCTTTAATTAGTTTTCAAACAAACAAATTTGAATTTAATTTGAATGCAAAATACAATGGGGAATTTTCTACAACTGCAAATGGAGCAACTGAAATACCTTCATATTCTGTTGTTGATACATCACTTGGGTACAAGCTTAGCGCTAATATGACTTTGAGGGTAAGAATTCAAAATCTTTTTGATGCGCAACATGCTGTTTCTAGAGCACCTGCAGGGTTACGACCTGGTCATCCATTTGGTATTTATGCCGGTTTTGACTTCAAATTTTAAAAACAATACGCGTATAAAAGTTTCTTGCAGTTTGAGTGCGTAAAAGCATCGGATTTACTAAGAAGATGTTTTGTATATTAGCATGCAACAATTTTTAATCCGTTGCCATGCAGCCGCTTCCTTCCAAAGTCAGTAGTTTAGGTCTTACATACGATGACGTACTTTTAATTCCAGCCTTTTCAGAAGTACTTCCTAGGGATGTATCGATAACATCTAAATTTTCAAGAAACATTTCTTTGAACGTTCCTATCGCGTCTGCAGCTATGGATACGGTTACAGAAAGTCAAATGGCAATTGCCATGGCTCGTGAGGGTGGGATAGGTGTCCTCCATAAAAATATGACCATTGCCGAGCAAGCAGATAAAGTACAAAAAGTAAAGCGATCTGAGTCTGGGATGATTATAGATCCTGTAACGCTTCCTGTTACGGCGCTTGTTGCCGATGCCAAGAAAATAATGCGCGAATACCGCATTGGCGGCATTCCTATTGTAGATGATTCGAGTGTGCTTATCGGAATTGTTACCAATCGTGATTTGCGCTTTGAAAAAAACGAGGGACGTCCCCTTATAGAAGTCATGACTTCTGAAAATTTAGTTACTGCAACAGCGGGTATTTCTATGGAAGATGCTGAAGAAGTACTTCAAGCGCATAAAATTGAAAAACTTCCTGTTATTGACAAAGACAACAAGCTGATAGGCTTGATTACTTTTCGAGATATTACTAGGGTAGCTATTTCGCCACAAGCCAATAAAGATGCTTATGGACGACTACGAGTTGCCGCTGCCGTTGGTGTTACTGCCGATGTATTAGAACGCGTAGCTGCTCTTGCCAAAGCAAGTGTTGACGCTGTGGTAATCGATACTGCGCATGGCCATACAAAAGGGGTAGTTGACGTACTCAAAAAAGTTAAAAAAGCACATCCAGATTTAGATGTTGTAGTAGGAAATATTGCTACATCTGAGGCAGCTTCTTATTTGTTAGAAGCAGGTGCAGACGGCATTAAAGTGGGTATTGGACCTGGCTCCATTTGTACTACCCGGATTATTGCTGGAGTTGGTTATCCGCAACTTTCTGCGGTTTTGGAAGTAGCTTCAGTATTAGTTGACACTGATGTTCCACTAATTGCAGATGGGGGTGTTCGTTACACTGGCGACATAGTCAAAGCAATTGCCGCTGGAGCAGATTGCGTAATGTTGGGCTCCTTACTTGCGGGGACTAAAGAATCTCCTGGTGAAACCGTAATTTATGAAGGTAGGAAATTCAAAACCTACCGCGGTATGGGATCCGTAGAAGCCATGAAAAAAGGCAGCAAAGACCGCTACTTTCAAGACGTTGAGGACGATATAAAGAAACTTGTTCCTGAGGGTATTGTTGGACGCGTACCCTACAAAGGTGAACTCAATGAAAGCATTCATCAATTTGTTGGAGGTTTACGCGCAGGAATGGGATACTGTGGATCAAAAGATGTTTTGGCACTTCAACAAACAGCACGATTTGTACAAATAACCGCATCGGGAATTAAAGAAAGTCATCCACATAATGTTCAAATAACAAAGGAAGCTCCAAATTACTCTCGCTAAATATGCGCATTGTTCTACTTTCTGTTCTAACCTTAATTACTACCTGCAGGTTTGATAGTACCACTTCAGATACAGCTATTGCTCGTGTAAACGATCAGTATTTATATAAATCTGATGTTGTGGCAAGTCTTGGTGACAAAATAGCCTCTGCTGATAGTGCTTCAATTGTGCAGAATTACATCAATACTTGGGCAAAAGAGCAGTTGTTGTTAGACAAGGCTGTATTTAATCTTACGCCTACAAAACAAAAGGATTTAGAAACGTTAATTCGGCGTTACAGAAATGACTTATATATAAAAACGTATCAAGAAGAATGGTTGAAAGCTCGAGTTGATACACTAGTTACCAATCCAGAAATTAATGCGTATTTTAAAGAAAACAAGCAAAACTTTAAGCTACATCAAGATCTCTTAAGAGGACGCTACATTAAGCTACCATCATCTAATTTCAACAAGCCTAGTGTTAGTAAAGCCCTTCGCCGATTTAATGCCGAAGACCGCACCTATCTTGATTCCATTTCGCTTCAATTTAACAACTCATTTTTGAACGACACTATTTGGCTAAGACCTCAAACTTTTTTTGGCAGTATAAACCTTCTTACACCTGAATCTTATGAACGTTTTTTAAAAAGTAATCGATTTTTTGAATTGGAAGATTCTTTAGACTTATATTTGGTCTTTATTGAGGAATTAAGACGTCGAAATGAGATGGCACCTATTTCGCATGTGCGTTCAACATTAAAACAAATTATACTTAACAAGCGAAAGCTTGACATGTTACGTCAGTTTGATCGTGGCTTTTTAGACGAAGCTGTAAAGGAAAACATTTTTGAAACATATGAATAAATTCACCACCCTATTTTGCTTTCTAGTTGGTTTTGTTGTCTTTGCCCAAACTCAAGAGTCTTCTAAAACTAGACTTAAAATTGATGGTATTTCTGCAGTAGTTGGCGACTATGTAATTTTAGCGTCTGATATTGATAAGGCCTACATTGACTTAGAATCTCAAGGGGTTTCCACTTCCGATATTACGCGTTGTAGTTTGCTGGGTAAATTGATGGAAGACAAACTCTATGCGCATCACGCAGAGCAAGATAGTATTGAGGTTAGTAATGATGATGTCAATAACTATGTTGAGCAAACTATTGACTACTTTGTTCAGCAGTTAGGAAGTATGGATAAAGTTCTTGAGTTTTACAAAAAGAAAGACGAGCAAAGCTTTAGAGCCGAATTATTTGAAGTTAACCGAGTTCAACAACTTTCGCAGCGTATGCAAGCTAAAATTGTGGAAGACGTAGAGGTCACTCCAGATGAGGTAAAAGCCTTTTTTAATGCGATTCCAAAAGAAGATTTACCCATTTTTGGTTCTGAATTAGAGGTTGCACAGATTGTAGTTGAGCCCAACGTTTCCGCTGATGAAGAAAAGCGTATTATAGAGCAACTTGAGACCATGCGAAACGATGTGCTTGAAAATGGCTCCTCATTTTCATCAAAAGCTATATTATACTCTCAGGATCCGGGTTCTCGTTCAAGAGGCGGTCGCTATACACTTGATCGTAAGCGCCCCCAAATGGTAAAGGAATTCAGAGAACAGGCTTACCGTTTACAGGAAGGTGAAATTTCACAGCCTTTTAAAACTGATTTTGGCTGGCATATTGTTACCGTGGATAAAATCCGAGGACGCCAAATAGATGTGCGTCATGTATTGCTAACCCCAACCGTTTCGAATATAGCTTTGGGGGAAGCTCAAAATAAGCTTAAGCTTATAAAAAAGCGGATTGAAGATGGTGAGATAACATTTGCTGATGCTGCAAGAGAATTTTCGAGCGATCAAATAACACGTGCCAACGGAGGAGTATTAATCAATCCATCTACTGGTGACACCAGATTTGAATTAACCAAATTAGACCCACAATTATATAACCAAATTCTAAAACTTGAAGACAATGAAGTTTCTATTCCCATTTTAGAAGAAGATCGATCTGGAAATAAAAAGTATAAAATTGTTATGGTTACCAATCGGTTTAATGAGCATGTTGCTGATTATGCACAAGATTATGTGCGTATCAAAGATTTGGCGCTAAAAGAAAAGCAGCTCAAAGCAATAGAAAAGTGGATGAGTGAGAAAATTTCGGATACCTATGTTAGCGTCAACCGGAACAGTCAATCCTGTGATTTTGCCAATAATTGGTTAAAAAAATAAAAACCTATTTCTATACTTAGGTAGTTCATTTCCAATTACTTAATTTTGAAAAAAAATTGCCATGGATGTAGCTAAAAAGTTGCTTTCAATCCTGTTTTCTACACGCTTAACTGCCGTACTTTTTATCCTGTTTTCAGTGGCTATGGGTGTTGGTACTTTTGTAGAAAGCGCTCACGATACTGCCACGGCACGCATTTGGATTTACAATGCCTGGTGGTTTGAATTAATGATGTTGTTTTTTGTGGTAAACTTTACAGGGAACATTAAGAGATATCGTCTTTTACGTTGGGAAAAATGGCCCTTACTTTTACTACACCTATCATGGATTTTAATTATTATTGGTGCAGGTATTACCCGATATATTGGTTACGAAGGGGTTATGCCTATTAGAGAAGGGGAGCTCACAAATTCATTTCTTACTGAAAAAACATATTTGACTGTATTTATTGATGGGGAAATTGACGGAGAACCGCGCCGAAAGTTGTTAGAGAATGACGTTTTATTTTCTGAAGCAGCTGACAATAGATTTGCTTGGAATAGCGATTTTGACAACGCCCCTATTTCTATTAGCTATGTAGATTTCATCAAAGGCGCTGAAGAAGGACTCGTAGAAGACCCAAATGGAGATGTTTACCTAAAAATTGTTGAAGCTGGCGATGGCAACCGACACGATCATTACCTTAAGATGGGTGAGGTGGCAAGTATTCATAACATTCTATTTGCGTTTAATTCCTTTACTGAGGGCGCAATTAACATTACACTTGAAAACAATAGTTATACGATTAATTCTGCCTTCGAAGGATCGTTTTTGCGCATGGCTGATCAAAAGCAAGGACTTTTAACTCCAAACAAGAATGAACCCTTGCAACTACGCTCGCTATATAACACGGCAGGAATGCAGTTTGTTTTTCCAGACCCAGCTATACGCGGTACGTATCAAATTATTCGTGCTGAAGACCCTGAAAACGCACCGCAGGATGCGCTCACGGTTTTAGTAGAAGCAAATGGCGAACAACAGCAAGTTAGTTTGCTTGGTGCAAAAGGTGTTGCTAACGCACCTGTGCGTATGGCAGTTGGGGGATTGGATTTTTGGATAAAATATGGCTCAAAAAAATACGAGTTACCTTTCTCGTTGAGACTCAATGATTTTATTGCTGAAAAATATCCAGGAACAGAAAAAAGTTACAGTAGTTTTATGAGTAAAGTTACCGTCATTGATGAGCCAACGTACGATTATGATATTTATATGAATCACATTTTAAATCATGGCGGGTATCGTTTTTTTCAGGCGTCATTCGATCCAGATGAGAAGGGTACAGTATTATCTGTGAACCACGACGCTTTAGGTACTGGTATTACTTATGTAGGTTATTTTTTACTCTATATCGGGTTGTTGGGGATAATGTTTTTCGGTAAAACACGATTTAAAAAACTAGCTAAAATGCTTGAGGATATACGCATCAAAAAAGCCGCATTAGGGCTGATGATGATGTTGGGTTTTAGTCCGGCTATTGCACAAAATCACGATCATAATCTTCCAATAGTTGCAACCGACTCCATATTGCAAGCAGATGCCATTGATGCAATACAAGCAGCAAAATTTGGAGCACTTGTCATTCAAGATACAGCAGGGCGTATGAAACCTGCGAATACTTTTGCTTCAGAATTGGTTCGTAAGGTGAGTAAATCAGACCACTATAAATCATTAAATGCGAATCAAGTTTTGCTTTCCATGACACAAAACCCACTATTGTGGTACCAAGTTCCTTTTGTGTATTTAAAACGTGGAAACGATAGTTTACGGGCTTTAATAGGTGTGGATAAAAAAGCAAAATATGCTGCATTTGCTAATTTTTTTGATGCAGCTGGAAACTATAAGTTAGCTCCCATGTTGGAAGGCGCGTATAAGTCCGCGACTCCAAATCAATTTCAAAAGGATTTTATTGAAACAGACCGAAAAGTTAACTTGTTATTTTCTGCATTAGAGGGAAAAGTATTGCGTATTTTTCCAGTTCCTAACGACGAAAATAAACGATGGATTTCCTTACCAGAGGTGAATGAAATAAAACTTCAAGGCGTAGATTCACTGTATGTTAACAATGTAATTCCACTTTATTTTGCATCACTAAGACAAGGAAAAGCCACACAGAATTACACACAAGCGGATCAATTGCTAGAAAGTCTTAAGGGATATCAACAAAAATATGGTGCTGATGTGATGCCTTCTGAGAAACAAATCGAAGCTGAGATACAATACAACAAGTATGATATTTTTAAGAAATTGTTCAGTTGGTATATGTATGCAGGTACATTGCTTTTTTTCATTCTTATTGCACAAATGCTTTATGACGTTCGTTTTTTAAGGGTTGTAATCAAAGTATTTATTGGGATCATTGCTTTTCTATTTGTATTGCATACGGTAGGACTCGCTGCTCGTTGGTATATTTCCGGCCATGCGCCTTGGAGTGATGCCTACGAGTCCATGATTTATGTGGCTTGGGCAACTATGGGTATGGGCTTGGCTTTTGGCAGAAAATCAAATCTTACGATTGCAGCAACAGCTTTTGTTGCTTCTATGATTTTGATGATTGCCCACTGGAATTGGATGGATCCCGAAATTGCAAACCTTGTTCCCGTTTTAGATAGCTATTGGCTTATGATTCATGTTGCAGTTATTGTGGGGAGTTATGGACCATTTGCTTTGGGTATGATTTTGGGCGTTATTTCTTTATTCTTAATGCTCATTACCACAAAAAAATCTGCTCAAAAGATGCGTTTACACGTAGCTGAACTCACGTTTGTAAATGAATTGGCGCTTACTGTTGGACTGATCATGCTTACTATCGGAAATTTTTTGGGTGGCCAATGGGCAAATGAGAGTTGGGGACGCTATTGGGGTTGGGATCCAAAAGAAACTTGGGCGCTTATAAGTATATTAATTTATGCTTTTGTATTGCACATGCGGTTGGTTCCTGGACTTCGTGGAAAGTGGATATATAGTTTGACATCAGTAGTGGCATTCGCTAGTATTATGATGACCTATTTTGGAGTAAATTTTTATTTAACTGGCTTGCATTCTTATGCTAGCGGGGATAAAGTGATTACACCTAATTTTGTATATTATGCTATGGCGTTTATTACGCTATTGGGCATTTTGTCTTATGGAAAAGCAAAAAAATACTTTTCGAAATAGTCCTATTTGGTGGGTGTATTCCGTTGGTGGTTTAATTCTCATTGGCGCAGGACTTAGTGTGCTTGGCGAGGCCATTATCGCTAAAAGCAACGGCGAGGCATGGTTTTTGGTTGGAACATTGGCGTTGATATTAGTAAATTCTGGAATATGTTTGGTAGCAGGAGCGGTTATCCTTCGATTAAAGAAGTAGGAATTACGGCACTTTTTTTTGGAAGTTTCCTTTTTGCACAAGAGCAAAGGGGCGGAAATGCAATTCCATTGCCTACTAAACCAACACCAAATTACGGTTTGTTGATACCAGAAGAAAAAGTGGAGGACTTTTCTTTTCTAAACAGCCCAAAAGAAGACAACCGTTCTATGATTGACAACAATGAAAAGTTTATAAACCCTGGCGAAAAATATCTAAAAAGGCTTAAAAAAGAGGGTTCTATCTCTAAAGACACCTATTTAGGAGACGTTTATTTGGGTGACAAAGTCACGTTTTCAAAGCACGCTCAAATTCTTCTTCGAGATTTTGGCCAAGAGGATGGCGACTATGTACGTGTTCTTGTTAATGATGAGGAAGTAATTTCAAGACTCATGCTTAAAAATCAATTTTTTACACTTCAACTACCTTTAAAAGAGGGTTTTAATAAAATTGAATTTTTAGCACTTAATCAGGGTAGATTATTTCCGAATACGGCAGAGCTTCGCATGTATGATGATCTTGGATCGCCTCTCGCTAAATACAATTGGAATCTTTCCACAGGCGCGAAGGCATCTATTATTCTTGTGAAAGAAGGAGATGAACTAAGAGGCGAGTAATACTCGATCTTGGATGTAGAAGTTTTGTTCTTTACTTTTTATTCGTAACCCAAACG
>CATAMV010000046.1 GCA_949487855.1 Bacteroidota bacterium | reverse complement strand
GGATTGCCAATCGTCAGCGGCTTGTCAACCGTATATGGATTATCAGGAATTCCACAAGCGCTCATAGATCAACTGGAAGTTATAAAAGGCCCTGCCTCAACGCTGTATGGCTCGGAAGCTATCGGAGGTGTGATTAATTTAATTACCAAAACCCCGGATCGCTCACCTGCTTTTTCTGTAGAATCTTTTGTTTCGGGATGGGGCGAAAGCAATACCGACTTGGGCGCACGCTACCGCCTTGGTACAAACAGCGCAGGACTTTTAGGCATAAATTATTTCAATTATACCAACCCCATAGATAACAACGGCGATAACTTTACAGACCTTATCTTACAAAATCGCATCTCTGTTTTTAACAAACTCGACCTCAATGCTTTTAGCATCGCAACGCGCTATTTGCACGAGGAGCGTTGGGGCGGCGAAATGAATTGGACACCCGCGTTTCGAGGTGGAACAGAACGCTACGGCGAAAGTATTTACACCCGCCGTTGGGAAGTGTTTGGCGCATATACCATTTCACCAGATGCCTATATTCAGTACAGCTTTAACGACCATGATAAAAACTCGGTGTATGGCGATACCGAATTCTTGGCACAGCAACGCATCGGCTTTGTACAAGCTGTATTAGATCAACACATTGGAGCAGTTCCGCTAACGCTTGGACTTACATATCGCTACACAATGTACAACGACAATACCCCCGCCACAGCAAATAAAGAACACACCCATTTGCCCGGTGTTTTTGTACAAACCACACTAAATTCTGGCCCAAGTGTACAATGGCTTCTAGGCACTAGATTGGATTACAACAGTCGTTATGGCACGATTCTAACCCCACGTTTAAATATTAAATATGCACGAACAAGTAGTGAGGTTTTTCGACTTGGTATCGGTTCGGGCTACCGCGTAGTAAATGTATTCACGGAAGACCATGCAGCACTTACAGGCACTAGAGACGTAATATTTGTGGACACACTAAAACCCGAACGGTCGTGGAACGCCAATTTAAATTGGACCAAAGATATCTATGCCAAACAAGGCTATATCTTAAACATAGACGCCAGTTTATTTTACACCTATTTTGGTAATAAAATTTTACCAGACTATGATGTTGACCCGCAAAAAATTGTATTCGCTAACCTGGATGGATACGGCATTACGCAAGGGGCAACGCTAAACCTTCGCGGGTTGTTTCCAAACGGCATCCAGTTTAATGCTGGGGCTACTTGGATAGACGCCTACACCAAAGAAAATGGGGTAAAAGAACGTCCTTATTTCACCGAGAAACTTACAGGAACGTACCAACTTTCTTATAATCTTGCGAATACACGTGGAACGTTTGATCTTTCAGGGAATGTGATTAGCCCAATGCGATTACCGTTATTAGGCGATGAAGATTTGCGCGACCCCAACAGCCCGTGGATACATATATTAAATGCGCAATACACACACAATTGGGCAACTTTAGAAGTCTTTGGCGGAGTGAAAAATATACTCGACTTTACCCCTCCTGCAAACAGTATAGCCGCTGCTGACAATCCATTTAGCGATGATTTTGACCCTACCTATGTATATGCCTCCAACCAAGGAAGACGTGTTTTTTTGGGTATGCGTTGGCGGTTAAATTAACTTTTCACCAAAGCACTTATTTCTTTAGCTAGCGCAATGTCAAGGTCAGTGACGGCATTGTGATCGTGTGTGAATAAACGAACTTTTACCGTATTGTAGCTGTTCTGCCAATCGGGGTGATGATGCAAACGCTCTGCTACTTCTGCGACCTGTGTCATAAAAGCAAAAGCGGTTTTAAAATCAGAAAAAATAAAAGTAGCCTCAAGGGCATCAGACTGCCATTTCCAATCCGAACCTACATTTCCTAATGCACCAGAAAAGTTTTCAGCGGTGTAATACTCCATTACAGTTCACAGCTCATATCCGCGCCACAACATTGCGGAGATTTGATTTTACCCTCGCAAGAAGGGCATTGTGAAATTTGCACTTTAGTGCCATCGTCTAAGGATAAAAACCCATTTTCTAAGGGCACATCACATTTTCCACAAGTGGCTTTTACGGCCATGCCGCATTGGTTGCATTCGTATGTTATCATAATATTTTTGTTATACTATTTGATTATAAAGATATGGTTTTTATTATTCGATACGATATAAAACCGTCGTATGGTTTTCAAAAAGTGCCTTGCGGCTAATCACGCGGCGTATGTTTTCAAAAGCATCTAAATCTTGTCCTTCGGGATGATTGGTTAACAGATAAAAACCATGCAAGTTAGCGGTATCATTAAGGTTATTTATTACCTTAAAAGTCTGCTGAAAAGCAAACGGAAAAGCAGCGTCCATCCGTTTGTAAACTACAATATTGGCATCATCAGGTATCACTTCTGTAACTGCTGTTGTGGGCTGCACAGCCGTTAATTTAGGGTATAAATTCCCGTGTAGTATAAATAACAACATACCCCACGAAAAAGCATTACTTAACAAAAAAGCAACCGTTTTTTTTCGAATGTAAAAAAGGAACCCCAACAGTGTACCAATGGCAGTAGGTATCAAACCAATGGCAAGGTAACTAAGCGACGCAAGTGATGCCTCTTGTCGCATTCCAACATATGCGGCTACAGGCAATGCTAAACCAAGCAACAAAAGCAAAACAACACTTACGATATTCCAGCGTGAAAATCCAACTTCTATTTTTTTAGTAAAAAACGCCCCTAAAAGCAGTGCTAAAAAGGCATAGCAAGGCATGGTATAATTAGGTAGTTTTGTGGATGAAATACTAAAAAATAATATAAAAACGCCTGCAACACAGGCTGCAAAAATCAACGCGGTATTTGTGCGTTCGCGCCATGCATGACGAAAGGCTTGCGGAATAAAAAAGGAGAAAGGTAAAAGTCCCAAAAGTATAAAACCCCATGTAACCAAAAAGCTACCTCCATGTCCTTCCATAGGCGCAGAAAACCGACTGATATTGTGGTCAAAAAAGAAGCCTTGCGTCCAGAGTCCATCGGTTTTGAGATGCACCTGCCAAAACCATGGTACTACCATAACTGCAATACCCAAAAGCCCCAATACAGGATAGTAACGGAACGTATTTTTCAACTCTTTCTGTAACACCAAAAACAACCCCACTGAAAGCCCAGGTAAAGCAATGGCCACAGGCCCTTTGCTCAGCGCGCCCAACGCCAAAAAGAAATAAAACAATACCAAATACAACTGCTTTTTGGTTGCATAAAAGTGATAAAAACTAAAAAGCCCAAGGGTTACAAAAGCAATCAAATAGGGGTCTGGAACAGCGAGGTGAAACTCTTGCATAAAGAAAAAGGAGCCTACCAAAATGACCATAGTCGTTTGTGCCACAGCCTTTCCAAAGTGTTTACGCGCAAATCCAAATGTTGCCAACAGCGTTATAAATCCCATTACCGCCGAAAAAAACCGTGCGCCCAAAACGGTAGTACCAAACAATTTGAATCCCAAGAGCATGAAATAATAGTGTAGGGGCGGTTTGTCTGTGCGGAGTTCGCCATTAAATTTAGGCACCCAATAATCCTCACTTGCCCACATTTCTCTAGCAGCTTCAGCATTTTTGGCTTCATCCAAAATACTAATAGGATAGGCGTTTATAAAGGTAAAACTGACTAATGCTGCCACGAATACGGCAAAAATCCAGCCTTTTTGGTTGTTTTCTAAAGAGAATTTCATCAACTCATTGGGTTCTTAGTACCTTTGTAAAAATAGCGCATAAAT
>CATAMV010000045.1 GCA_949487855.1 Bacteroidota bacterium | reverse complement strand
TCAAGAAAAAGGAATGTTTTCTTTTTCTGCTTGTGCATGTTCAACATTTGGATTTGGATACGTCATATGGATTGATGAAATCCGCTTTGAGAATTTAGGCCTTGTTGCGCAACCTTTGACTTCAATATTTGGAGGTGAAAACAGTACGCAAACTGCGTACACTGATGCTGTTATTACAACGACTGGAGTTACACAAACAGTTACTTTAGGAGACGGTTCGGTGGTTACGACTGCTATTGCTCCTGGGTATTTAGATTTTAAAACATCAGATCCATTTGTTGCTCAAGTAAACGAGTCAGGTGAAATTACAGTTGTGGGAACTGGAGAAGCAACCATAACTGCATCACTAAATGGTGTTGACGCTGCTGGATCGTTGACCATTAATTCTTTAGGAAGATTTGATTTACCAGATGCGCCAACACATGCAGCAGCAGATGTTATTTCTATTTTTAGCGATGCATATGAAAATGTACCTGTTGATTTTTATAATGGGTATTGGGAGCCTTATCAGACTACTACTTCTGCTGATTTTGATGTAAATGGAGATAACATTCTGAGTTACGAAAACTTCAACTTTGTAGGACATCAATTTGGTAGCCCAACAGTTGATGGCTCGCAAATGACACATTTTCATTTTGATGTGTTTATCCCTGGTACGTTACCTTCAGGTGCTAGATTAAAAGTAACAATCAAGGATTTTGGAGCCAATGGGGCAGACGGCGGTGGAGATGATACCACCCAAGAATATACGGTGCCAACTGCAGGTCTTGCAGGTGATGCTTGGAGCAGTATTGATATTCCATTGTCATTATCACCAAAATCAAAAATAGGACAACTTATATATGAAAATGATGGAAGTGATGTCACGGCATTATACTTAGATAACGTTTATTTCTATAATCAGTAAGTTAATTTATTAGATTAATTAAGGGAAACTTGTATCAACTGCTATTCAAATATTTGAATAGCAGTTGATATCCAAAAAACCAGTGAAGGTTAACTTAAAAATGCAAAAAAGCGCACTACATAATAATCCAAATATGAACTTGTATATCCTTCGATTGCTTTTGTTATTATGCTTGTTAGGTTGTACTAAAGATGACACACCACCAGTAGAACCTATCGATCCACCAGACTCAGGGGTTACAAAGTACGGTATGACACTTGTTTGGGAAGATGGATTTGATTATAACGGATCTGTAGATAGTGACAAATGGCACCACCAAATTATTCCAATTATTGGAAATAGTTGGGCAAATGGCGAAGTGCAACATTATACAAATCGCGAAGAAAATTCTTATGTAAGTGATGGAACGCTTAAGATTGTTGCTAAAAAAGAACAATACAATTTCGAAGGAAACACGAAGAGTTATACATCTGCCCGATTAAATACGAAATATGCATTTCAGTATGGACGCATTGACATTAGCGCTAAACTACCCGCCGAACAAGGTTCTTGGCCAGCTTTTTGGACGCTGGGCGCAAACATTAATGAGCGCGGAAATTATCACGGGAGCACCTACGGAAGTGTGGGCTGGCCTGCTTGCGGCGAAGTAGATATTATGGAGCAAAACGGCTGGGATAAAGACAATCTTATTGGGCATTTACATTGGGGTGATACTCAAACAAAAGCATATAAAAATCAGGGCGGAACCAAACGTGTTCAAAACACAGCAACAGCCTTTAACCTGTATTCTCTAGTTTGGACAAAAGACGAAATCAGAATTCTCTTTAACGACGAGGTGATTTTTACTCGAGCTATCGATAATAGTATGCCTTATCGTTTTCCGCATTATGTATTATTTAACATAGCCATGGGAGGTAATCTTGGCGGTACAATCCCGTCGAATTTTACAACGGCTACCATGGAAGTAGATTACATAAGAATATACCAATAAGTAAAGATTCAAAATGATTGATATTTTTATCAAATTGAACTAAAATTAAATTATTATTTCAAAAAATAACGTGACTTTTACAACGCTTACAAAACCAACAATGATTGCTGAAAAACCCCTGTTTTTAGGTCAGCATCCTGCGCAATTTCAAGATAAAGAAGTTAAAGGAGCTGAAGTGACAAAAAACGGTGAAACGTTTTACAAGATTTCAAACGCCGACGGTATGCGTCCGTTTTTTATGAGTATTGTAAGTAATTCCAATCATTGGATGTTTATTTCCAGCAAAGGAAGTTTATCTGCTGGACGACAAAACAGCAATTATGCGCTCTTTCCATACTACACCGACGATAAAATTACCGAGTCTGCTCAAACTACAGGAAGCAAAACCATCTTTATAGTTGCCAAGTCTGGTAAAAACTTCTTGTGGGAACCTTTCTCAGAGCAACACAATGGCATATATACCATTACACGTAATCTGTATAAAAACTCCTATGGCAACAAAATAATCTTTGAGGAAATCAACCACGACTTGGAAATTACTTTTACCTACGAGTGGAATTCTAGTGACACGTATGGGTTTGTTCGTAAGTCTAATGTTACCAATAACAGCGCCGAGAATATTTCCTTAAAGCTGTTAGATGGCATTCAAAATATTTTACCTAACGGTGTTGATCCAGCCTTGCAAAACGCCAGCAGTAATCTTGTTGATGCCTACAAAAAATGTGAGTTGGAAGAAGATACGGGACTTGGTATTTATTCACTGAGTGCTATTATTGTAGATAAAGCAGAACCCAGCGAATCTTTAAAAGCAAATGTGGTTTGGTCTATAGGACTTGAAAATTCCACAAAACTTATTTCATCGCTACAATTGGATACATTCCGCAGCGGACAAGACCCAACACAAGAAGTAAACATTAAAGCTGAAAAAGGCGCCTATTTTGTTACAGACACCATTGCGTTGTCTGGAGGCGAATCAAAAAAATGGATGCTCGTAGCTGATGTAAATAAGACCATTTCAGATGTTGTTTCAATTAAAGATGACTTGCTTCATAATACTCATTTGGAAGCAGAAGTATTAAAAGACATTGAAAAGGGTTCTTCAAACCTGATACACTTGGTAGGTGCCGCAGACGGATTGCAAATGACCAACGATCGATTGCGTAACATTCGTCATTTTGCCAACACCATGTTTAACATCATGCGAGGCGGTATTTTTGATAATAACTACCAAATTGAAAAAGCAGATTTTACAGCCTATATAGCGAATGCCAACCGCAAAGTATTTAGATTAAAGGAAACCATTTTAAAATCACTTCCTGAACTGTTTGACGTTAACCACCTCAAAGAAATTGCTGAAGCGGATGACAATAAAAACTTTAAAAGGTTGTGCTTTGAGTACTTACCGTTAAAGTTTAGCCGTCGTCATGGCGACCCGAGTCGTCCTTGGAATAAATTTTCGATAAATACCCGAACTGAAAGCGGAGACAAAATTTTAGATTACGAAGGAAATTGGCGAGATATTTTCCAAAATTGGGAAGCCTTGGCACACTCCTACCCAGAGTTTATTGAGGGCATGATTCACAAATTTTTGAATGCCACTACTTTTGATGGGTATAACCCATATCGCGTCACCAAAGGTGGATTTGATTGGGAAACCATTGAGCCTGACAACCCGTGGTCGTATATTGGCTATTGGGGAGATCATCAAATTATTTACCTCTTAAAATTTTTAGAATTTATTGAGGATTATTATCCCAACAAACTGGAATCGTATTTCAAACAAGATTTGTTTGTATATGCCAATGTGCCTTACCGCATAAAGCGTTATCAGGATATTTTAAAAGATGCTAAAAACACCATTGATTTTGATTTTGAGCGTGAAAAAAATATTCACTTTAAGCGAGAAGAGATTGGTGTAGATGGGGCGTTGCTTCGCGACAATACCGTTTTTATTTACAAGGTTAATCTCGTAGAGAAAATATTAGCAACAGTTTTGGCTAAAATGTCAAACTTTATTCCAGAAGGTGGCATTTGGATGAACACCCAACGTCCAGAATGGAATGATGCTAACAATGCTCTTGTTGGTAACGGTGTATCTATGGTAACCTTATACTACTTGCGTCGTTTTTTACGCTTTTTTGAAACTGTTGTAATAAATTCAGAAAGCACCGATTTTCATGTTTCTAAGGAGCTTCATTTGTTTTTTAATCAAGTTACAGCGGGATTACAAAAACACAAATCGTTGCATAGTGGAACCGTTTCAGATGCGGACAGAAAACGTATTATGGATGTGCTTGGTGAGGCAGGAAGCTTGTACCGAAATACCATTTATGACAACCGGTTTTCTGGAGATAAAAATTTGCTTAGCAAAGATGATTTGTTAACCTTTTTGAATGTAGCTAATGCATTTTTAGAACACTCCATAGAGGCAAATAAACGCAAAGACAACCTGTATCATGCGTATAATCTAATGACAGTAAACGGATCTGATGAGGTGCGTATTTCACATCTTCCTGAAATGCTTGAAGGGCAAGTCGCGGTGCTTAGCTCTGGTTATTTAGCTGCAAAAGAAAGTTTGGATGTGTTAGATGGACTAAAGGCGAGCGCATTGTTCAGACCTGACCAGTACAGTTATATATTATATCCAAACAAAGAGCTCCCCCGTTTTGTCAATAAAAACACGATTCCTAAAGAAAAAGTTGATGCATCAGCGTTGCTAACAAAACTTGTTCGTCACAACAATAATCAAGTACTTTCGAAGGATTTACGAGGTGATTATCACTTTAACGGAAACTTTAATAATGTGGACAGTTTGCAAGCTGCACTTAAGGCGTTGCCAGACCAATACCAAGCTATGGTAGTTGAAGAAACCGCTTATGTTGAGCAAGTTTTTGAGGATATTTTTGATCACAAATCATTTACAGGTCGTTCAGGAACATTCTTTGGTTATGAAGGCTTGGGCTCTATTTATTGGCATATGGTATCCAAATTGCTTTTGGCAGTTTATGAGATTACCCGTGATGCGATTCAAGCTAACGAAGATCCAGCATTAATTGGAAAATTATTTGATCATTACTTTGAAATCAACGCAGGTATTGGCGCACATAAATCACCCGAGCTTTATGGTGCATTTCCCACAGATCCCTATTCGCATACTCCTGGCGGCAAAGGTGCGCAACAACCCGGAATGACGGGTCAAGTAAAAGAAGACATCATAAGTCGCTTTGGAGAACTGGGTGTTCGTGTAACAAAAGGGATCCTCTCATTTGATCCAACCATTCTTCGAGGCTCTGAATTTTTAAGTGCACCGCAAACGTTCCATTATGTAAATGTAAAAGGTGAGGCGAATTCTATTGTATTAGAAAAGGACTCCTTGGCATTTACCTATTGTCAAGTACCCATAATTTATAAGAAATCAAAAACGGTAAGTACCGAAGTGGTATTCAACTCTGGCGAATCAAAAATAGTGTCGTCAAACCAATTGGACACAACCCTTAGTACTGCCCTTTTTCAACGAACGAATATCATTAATAAAATAATTGTTTCTGTTTTGAAAGAATAAAAATTAACGAACAAAATCATATGTGGATATTGATTACCCCACTCAAATATGAGCACTATAAGAATTATCGGAGTTTATGGATTTTTCACTTTAGTGTTTTGGCTTTCAATGTCTTGTAACACACAGTATTCGAATATGAAAACCAAAACTGCGGCCGAAATTTTAGGAAATCCCAATTACAAAGCGATATCGTATGGCGGATACCGAAAGTCATCACGTGATGTTCAGCCTACCATCGCTGAGTTGAAAGAGGACATGAAAATTCTTCATGCTATGGGTATTCGAATTGTCAGAACCTATAATGTGCATTTGCCGCAGGCAGCTAATTTGCTAAAAGCAATTTCGGAACTAAGAACCGAAAATCCTGAATTTGAAATGTACGTAATGCTTGGAGCATGGATAGATTGCCTAAATGCCTGGACAGATAAGGTGGTGAATCATCATGTTGAAAGCGAACGAAATGAACAGGAAATTGCTAAAGCGGTTGAACTAGCCAATCAGTATCCAGATATAGTTAAAATAATTGCTGTTGGAAATGAGGCAATGGTAAGGTGGCAAGCCTCCTATTATGTTCAGCCAAATGTTATTTTAAAATGGGTAACACACCTACAAAACCTAAAAGAAAAAGGCAATCTTTCTAAGGACTTATGGATTACGTGCTCAGACGATTTTGCTTCTTGGGGTGGTGGGGATACCTCATACCACAACGGAGATTTGGAAGCGCTTATTGCAGCCGTGGATTATATTTCCATGCATACGTATCCCTTCCATAACACGCATTACAGTCCAGCTTTTTGGGAAACAACGCAAGAAGATGCTGAGGATAAAACGCCACGTCAACTGATAGACGCTGCTATGCTCAGGGCTCGCGATTTTGCCATTGCACAATACAACGATGTAAAAGAATACATGACCAGTTTAGGGATTAAAAAACCTATTCATGTTGGCGAAACCGGATGGGCTACAATTTCAAATGGGTTTTATGGCAGAAAAGGATCTCATGCTGCAGACCAATACAAACAGGCAAAATATTATGAGCTTATGCGCACTTGGGCTAAGGAAAACAGCATTTCTTGTTTTTATTTTGAAGCTTTTGACGAGCCTTGGAAAGACGCGCATAACCCAAAGGGATCTGAGAATCATTTTGGCTTAATTACAGCGGATGGCAAAGCCAAATACGCCCTTTGGGATTTTGTTGATAACGGAATTTTTGACGGACTTACACGAAATGGCGCCCCCATCAAAAAAACATTTAACGGGATTAATGAAAATCTATTTATCTCTGTTTTACCACCAAATATCATAGAACATAACCTGAATTAAAACCATGATACGCTACACAATTCAATTCGTATTTATATTAGTTATGACATTAACTTCTTGTACACAGCCCTTAAAAGTTGAGGTTTTTGAAACCTCTGAAAGCGGGAATAAGCTCACAAAACGTACTGATTTTGCTGCTGGTGAAAACCGCTCAACCATAACCCTTGATGATTCTAAAGAATTTCAAGTGATTACTGGTTTTGGAGGAGCGTTTACAGAGTCGTCAGCTTATTTACTTAATCAAATAAGTAAAGAAAATAGAGCCAACATTCTAAAAGCATATTTTGCAAAAGAAGGTGCGCGATATTCGCTTACGCGAACCCACATGAATTCATGTGACTTTTCATTAAATAATTACTCTTATACGCCTATCGCTGGCGACACCGAATTGCAGCATTTCTCTATTGATGAAGATAGAGAGGACCTTATTCCAATGATAAAAGATGCGATGGCTCTTTCAGAAGACGGCTTTCGTCTTTTTGCTTCCCCATGGACGGCTGCGCCATGGATGAAAGACAACAACAGTTGGGTGGGCGGAAAACTACTTCCTGTATATTACGACACTTGGGCATTGTTCTTTTCAAAATATGTTGATGCATATAAGGCTGAAGGCATAGATATTTGGGGCTTTACCGTTGAAAACGAACCACACGGAAACGGCGAAAATTGGGAGAGTATGCATTATTCCCCCGATGAAATGACCCATTTTGTACAACATTTTTTAGGCCCAAAATTAGAAGCTGATGGCAAGGGTGATTTAGTTATACTAGGTTATGATCAAAACCGTGAGGGCATCCGCGAGTGGGTAGATGTCATGTATAAATACGAAGCATCATCAAAATATTACGACGGCACTGCAGTACATTGGTATGAAAGCACCTACGATTATTTTCCAAAAGAGCTACAATATGCGCACGAAAAGGCGCCAGGCAAATATCTTATTCAAACAGAGGCGTGTATAGATGCCGAAGTTCCGGTATGGCAAGACGATAAATGGTATTGGAAAAAGGAAGCCACAGATTGGGGTTACGATTGGCGCGAAGCGTCTAAAAAATATTTACACCCAAAATACGCACCAGCAAACCGTTATGCACGAGACATTATAGGGTGTCTTAACAATTGGGTTGATGGTTGGGTAGATTGGAACATGGTTTTAGATACAAAAGGAGGTCCCAATTGGGCTAATAACTGGTGCATTGCTCCAGTGATTGTGAATACAGAAAAGGATGAAGTTTATTTTACTCCTTTGTACTATATCATGTCACATTTTAGCAAATATATTCGTCCAGGTGCGCTAATCATTGATGCCCAAAATTCTGACAAGGAACTCATGGTGACTGCTGCTAAAAACCCAGATGAATCTTTTGCAGTTGTCGTTTTTAACGAAGGAACTTCTCCTAAAAATTATGACCTATCACTTAACGGCCTAACCAAAACCATCAGTATAAGTCCTCAGGCTATACAGACTATTATGATTAACAACGACCAAAACTAACATTATGGAGAATCAAACGGTTACATCAAAAAAAGTTCCAATGAGTCAAAAAATTGCTTTTGGCGTTGGGATGTTAGCCAATCAAATGTTTCCAGCGGCTTTGGGAGTTTTTATTATTGTACTTGTACAAGATCTCGGCTTTGCTGCACTATTATGGGGAATTATTCAATTTGCACCAAGGATTTTCGATGCAATAACAGACCCTATCATGGGGTTTATTTCAGATAACACCAAGTCCAAGTGGGGAAGAAGAAGGCAATATGTTTTTATTGGAGGTATCCTTATGGGAATCGCCTACATTGCAATGTGGCAAATTCATAGAGACGACGGAATTCTATTCAATTTTATTTATTTCTTCTTATGGTCTTTGGTGTTTTATTTGGGGCTTACCATTTTTAGTGTCCCTTACGTTGCTATGGGCTACGAAATTAGTGAAGACTTCCATGAACGAACACAAATTATGGCCATTGCACAATTTATCGGACAGTGGGCATGGGTAATAGCACCGTGGTTTTGGGTTATACTTTATGACCCAGAATGGTTTCCTATTGGCGCAGATCAAGGGGTAAGAGAGTTATCGGTATGGGTAGCTTTGTCGTGTACACTTTTTGCCATTGTACCCGCAATTTTTATAAAAAGCAAGTCCACATTAGACCGTACAGATTTCCTTCCCATCAATGCTACATATGTATTAAAAAGCATTAAAGGAATATTTTTGTCAGCTTTTGAAGCCTTTAAAATCAAACAGTTCAGGAAAATTGCGTTTGCTACTTTTTTGATTTTCAATTCATTCAATGTGATTGCCCCTTACACATTTCTAATTATTGTTCATTATCTTTTTAATAGTGATCCTGCAAGTGCAGGAAGTTGGCCTGCAATGCATGGGTCAGTTGGCGCCTTGATTACATCTTTTTTAATCATCCCTTTAATTACTTTGATGTCAAGAAAAATGGGGAAAAAGAGAGCATTTATGGTGTCTCAATTTATCTCCATTATCGGCTATATTTTATTTTGGTTTTTGTTTGTTCCTGGTAAGCCGCATTTATTTTTATATGCGTTGCCTTTTCATTCATTTGGAATTGGGAGCCTCTTTACCATTATGATGTCTATGACAGCTGATGTATGTGACTTAGACGAGCTTAATACAGGTAAAAGAAGAGAGGGTGTTCTTGGTGCTGTCTATTGGTGGATGGTGAAGTTAGGCTATGGAGTTGCGGCATTATTGGGGGGCCTTTTTTTAATGATTGTAGGTTTTGATGCAGCTAATGTTACCGAATCTGCCGTTACAGGAATGCGATTATTTTATACCCTGTTACCCATTGCTGGGGTGATAGGCGCAGTCATGATTATGAAAAACTATGACATTACGGAACAAAAAGCCGCTGAAATAAAGAAAGCTTTGATTGGGCAAAGAAAACAATCTTAATTTTCACACAATGTCATACAGAGAAGGTGTAGAATTTAGCTTAGAAGAATTAACGTACAAGTCTTACAAAGGGATAGATTTTCAAGCGTTTTTCCCTGAAGATTATTCATCTAAAGACTTTATTCCCAAAGATTTTAAGGCGTTATGGCGCAAAACGCTTAAATCAGGCATGCACGGCATTTGCTTTAGTATGTATGAAGACGGACAACAACCTGGCGACACCGTCACTGAAGAACAAGTGGAACGTCGTGTAAAAATTTTAAAGCCATACACCAAATGGATACGTTCGTTTTCCTGTATTGAGGGCAATGAACACATTCCCCGTTTGGCACACAAGCATGGACTAAAAACCATGGTAGGCGCATGGCTTGGAGACGATGACGAAAAAAATGAGCAAGAAATAGAATCACTAATTGCGCTTGCAGCAGAAGGCTGTGTAGATATTGCTGCTGTGGGCAACGAAGTGCTTTATAGAAATGATTTGACACTTGAACAACTTTTGACATTTATCAAGCGTGTTCGTAAGGCTATTCCCTCACATATACCCATTGGCTATGTTGATGCGTATTATGAGTTTTCTTTACATCCAGAGCTTGTAGAACATTCAGATGTAATCTTATCTAATTGCTACCCCTTTTGGGAAGGCTGCCCAGAAGAATATACGCTAAATCATATGCAAAATATGTATGGGCAGGCAGTTAGTGCAGCCAGAGGGAAAAAGGTTATCATTACGGAAACAGGCTGGCCTAGCAAAGGGGAGCCGCTAAAAGGGTCTGTTCCATCTGAAGTTCACGCTATGAAGTATTTCATCAATACCCAAAAGTGGGCAAAAAACGCAAATATCGACATGTTTTATTTTTCTTCTTTTGACGAATCTTGGAAAGTTGGACCCGAAGGCGAAGTTGGTGCTTATTGGGGATTGTGGGATAAAAATGAAAAGTTGAAATTTTAAAAGGCCTAAAAAAAAATTATTATGAAACCAATACGTATTAAAATTTTGCTTATTGCTTGTCTTGCCTTTACATCCTGTTCGCAACCCTCAAAGCAAGAAAAAACTATTTCAAAAAAAGTAGATGCCATTTTGAATCAAATGACTTTGGCTGAAAAAGTGGGTCAAATGACACAAGTTGATATGCGTTTGCTGGATAGTCCCCAAGATATTCAAACCTACCATATTGGTTCTATTCTTAGTGGTGGGGGTTCAGTTCCAAAAACCAATACTCCAAAAGGATGGCTAGAAATGGTAAATGAATACCAGAAAATCGCTATGGGTAGTCGTCTTGGAATTCCCCTTATTTATGGAATTGACGCCGTTCATGGGCATAATAATGTTTTGGGCGCTACAGTATTTCCGCACAACCTCGCTCTAGGTGCATCTAACGATGCTGATCTCGTGTATCGTGTAAATAAAGCTACGGCAATTGAGGTTGCTGCTACTGGAATTCATTGGACATTTTCGCCCTGTATTACCATTCCACAAGATGCTAGATGGGGACGTTTTTACGAGGGGTTTGGTCAAACTACTGATATTGTTGATGGGCTTACGAAAGCAGCTATTTTAGGCTATCAAGACAGGTTGTCAAGTGTGCAAAACAAACAAGTGGCAGCCTGTGCCAAACATTTTATAGGAGATGGGGCCACTGTTTGGGGTACGGGCACCAGGGTGGATGGTCAACACACATATCACATTGATCGAGGCGATGTTCAATTAGATGATAAGTCGCTTAGGGAAGTATATCTTCAACCGTACATAACAGCTATTGAAGCTGATGTAAAAACGATTATGGCGAGCTTTAACAGTGTACGTGGAGAAAAATGCCACGGAAGTAAATACCTTTTAACGGATTTGCTTAAAGAAGAACTTGGTTTTGCTGGCTTTGTGGTATCAGATTGGGCAGGAATTGATGAAATTCCAGGGGATTATAAATCGGATGTCATAAATAGCATTAGTGCAGGAATCGATATGGTTATGGTACCGGGAGTCATGGAAGGTCAAAACCAACAACACTACAAAACCTTTATTAATTTACTGATAGATGCTGTAAATGAAGGCAGTGTTTCCATGGAGCGTATTGACGATGCTGTACGAAGAATTTTAAAAGTTAAAATGGAGATTGGTCTTTTTGATGACCCCTTAATTGACGATTCGCACTTGGATAAATTGGGCTCGCTGGAGCACCGTGCTCTTGCTCGTGAAGCAGTCCAAAAATCTGCTGTATTATTGAAAAACGAGGGAGTACTTCCTTTTGATAAGTCCATTTCCATTACAGTAGTGGGCTCCGCGGCAAATAACCTTGGGGTTCAAAATGGCGGTTGGACCACTGATTGGCAAGGTTTTTTCACACCCGATTTTCTTTTTTTGGACTACAATGCTGATGGGGTTCTTACTAAAGCCGAATATAACACACAGCTTGAGAAAATATTTGAGAACAAGTTTAATCCAGGCGATTGGGATGGTCATTTTAACGAAATTGATCCCGATAATAGTGGTAAAGTATCTCCAGCAGATTTTACTAATTTCATGGTAGACCGTGTGCTTCAGCCAAGAGGTACAACTATTTTAGAAGGCATTAAAATAGTAGCACCAAGCGCGAAAATCAATTATGACCCAAACGCCCATACACTTCCAGAAGGCGATATTGTTCTCGCTGTCATTGGAGAGTATCCTTATGCTGAAGGCTTTGGTGACGACGATGACTTACAACTAAATAAAGCCGATTTGGAAGTTTTAGAACGCGCGAATGCTTCTGGGAATAAAGTTGTCGTTTTGTTGCTTTCTGGACGCCCATTGATGGTACATGATATGGAAGCTCAATGGGACGCTTTTGTAGCTTCTTTTTTACCTGGCATGGCGGGGGAAGGTGTTGCTGATGTGCTTTTTGGCGATGCCAATCCTAAAGGTAAATTGAGCTTTACGTGGCCTACTACGGCCGACGGGAACGGGGTTCTGTATGCTCAAGGGAGCGGACAGCAATACAATTAGGCTTTTCCGCTATAGCATATAAACGTATATTTGTGTATGCGAATATCCTTTTTCAGCATCATGCTCATTGCGGTAAGCTGTACCTCACCAAAGCCACAAACCATCACGCAAAACGTAGTTAATTCAGCAAACGCAGACTCCATTATTGCTTCAATTGAGGTTGCAATTCCACCTACAATAGACTCTCTAAACTTGTCTAATTTTGCTCAATTGATAGCGTCTCTTAATACAATTCCATTTGAGCAACGTCAAGTTACGTTGAAATCTATTAAGGATGAAGCTGTAACTCTTTTTAAACAAACTTGGCCAGATGAATTTAATACAAATCCCATTCGTTCGCGTTATACTGTTTTTCTAACAGATATACACGTTGCTGCAGATAAAAGATTAGGTCAAAATGCTGCAGCGCAGCAAGCGGAAGCTATAGTTAAAATGAAAAAAAGCTGGAATATATTTACAGCTCAAATAAGTGAAAAAGAACCTTCAGCAATCTTTGAAACGACACCTCGCTAACTGATATTTAAAGCCAAATACTTCAGCACTTTTGGTGTCCAATACTTTTTTGCTTCGATTGCTTTTACCTGATAAAAATTGCGGAAGTGGTAGTCCATTCTCTATGCATTCCTGGGTATAAAATTCACCTCGCAATTGATGCAGCGGACTAACACAATGAAAGGTCTGACCCCATAAATTTTTGTCTATTACAGCAAGCAAAAATGCAATTACATCAATTTGATGCACCAAATTTGTGGGAGCCATAGCAGAAGCTAATCCTGTTTTACCTGCGAGTTGTTTTACTGGATGACGCGCATTGCCTACTAATCCACCAAGACGAACTATTGTGGCATTTGTATCAAAAGCTATAACGGCTTTTTCTGCCTCAAGTAATTGCGTACCAACATTACGATCGGGTTCAGGTTTCGTTGATTCATTTACTTCTCCTTGCGTTGCACCAAAAACACCTATACTACTCAAGTGTAAGCACTTACAATTGGAATGGGACGGAAGAGACGCTAAAACTTGTTTTATACGAGCGGCGTAATTCGCATTCGGATTTCGGCGAATTCCCGGCGGAAATGCTGTTATTATGATATCAGCCGCTGATAGAAACGATTTAAAATCTCCAAGAATTTCCGTGTTTTCTACTTGAAGGACGTAGGGAGTAATGCCAATGGCCTTTAATGCATCGCGTTTCTTTTCAGATCTTACACTTCCATTTACAGCGTAACCTTTTTTTAAAAGTGCATCAGCAAGTGCTTTTCCAAGCCAGCCGCAACCCAAGATAGAAATCGTTTTCATATAAGATGTAAAAGTATCTTTTTTATAGAAAAAGCAACGATTAAAGATTTTTTTTCTTACCTTTTGTTCAACAAAACATCAACAATGCCTATTAAAAGTTTTCAAGCTGCACGTCAAAAACTTGCGCCTAAACGGAGAAAATCGTTATTGGTACGCGATTATATGTCACGCAATTTGATTACGTTTTCCCCACAACAATCCATTTTAGAAGTAATGCGAATCTTGATTCGAAACAAAATATCGGGTGGTCCCGTTGTGGACGAATTGTCACGGCTAATAGGAGTTATTTCTGAAGCAGACTGTATCAAACACTTGTCTGAGGGGAAGTATTTTAACCAACCTTTTTTTGACCGTAAGGTGGAAGATAGCATGTCTTCGGAAGTAGATGTAATTGAAGCCGATAAAACTATTTTTGATGCTGCTACCCTGTTTCATAAAACGAACAGACGACGTCTTCCTGTTTTGGAACGTGGCAGATTGGTGGGGCAAATTAGCAGGCAAGATGTTGTAAAAGCCGCGTTATTGTTGCGCAGTCAACGTTGGCGTTAATTTAAATTTAACCAATAAACCCCTAATCATGAGTATAATTCAGAACAACGTTCAGCTTATTGGTCATCTTGGAGATGATCCCGAAGAAGTAAAATTTGATTCCAAAAAAAAGCTTGCAAAGTTTTCCCTTGCAACTAATTTCCGCTACAAAAATAAAGAAGGCAATACCGTTGAAAACACCCAATGGCATCGAATTGTAGCGTGGGATAAGTTAGCCGAAGTATGCATTACGCATCTTAAAAAAGGCAGCCATGTGGCGTGTCAAGGAAGATTGGAGTATAAAGATTATGAAACAAAATCTGGAGAAAAAAGGCGCAGCGCAGAAATCCATCTGGAAGAAATGCTAATGTTGTAATTATTCAAAAATTTCCGCTGCTACGCGATAGGTGTTGGCGTGCGCCTCAACAATCAAATTTACATCTGGCGCATAGCCACCACCCATACTGCATTGCACGGGAATATTGCGTTCAAAACAAGACGATAATACCATTTCGTCTCGCTTTTTTGCACCCTCAAGCGACAACGCCAAACGCCCGAGCTTATCTTCCTTTAGGACATCAACTCCTGAGAGGTAAAACACAAAGTCAGGTTTAACTGTGGTAAATAGACGCCTTAACTGAATTCTTAAAACAGCGAGATATTCGTTGTCTTTTGTATTATTATCAAGGGGAATATCTAAATCGCTAACTTCTTTTTGAAAGGGATAATTCGCTTTTCCATGCATCGAAAATGTAAATACATTCGGATTATTTCGAAAAAGCGAAGCAGTACCATTTCCTTGGTGGACGTCTAAATCAATGATTAGAATTTGTATTGCCTTTTTTGTAGTAAGTAAATAGTTTGCAGCAATTGCCTGATCGTTTAGCAAACAAAACGCTTCACCACGATCAAAAAAAGCATGATGCGTGCCACCTGCAATGTTAAATGAAACGCCATTTTTTAACGCAAACTCACACCCTGCTAATGTGCCTTGTGCAATAATACATTCTCGTTCAATAAGTTCTTTTGATAGGGGAAAACCAATTTTTCTAACCTCTTTTTTAGAGAGCGAAACTTGTTTTAGTTGTTTGTAATATGCCGCACAATGTGTTTGTATAATATGCTCGTCTAAAATACGTGTGGGAGCAAAAAACTGTTCCCTTTGGCATGTGCCCTCGCGAACAAGCTGCTCAGGCAACATCTCATATTTTAACATAGGAAAACGATGTCCTTCGGGCAATGGATGTGCATAAATAGAATGATGGGCAATGCGAATCATTACCGCAAATATAACTCAGCCTTTTGTAAATACTCTGAAAATTAACCCAAAACAAATCAATACAAATCCAATTGAAAACACAGTAAAAATTATTACTTCATCAGACAATAATGTATTCAAATTCTGAAAATAATCTTTAAATTCTAATTCAAGTATAAGTATTAATGTGTAAGAAGCTAGTAAGAGCACTAAGCCAAAGGCAAATAGTTTTTTATATAGTTTGTGATTTGGCAGCATAGGTAGAGGGGATATTTATTTTTTAGTAGTTATTTTTAAAACTTTAGCATATAACATTAAAAGAACACCAACAATCAAAAATATCTCAATAATACTTTGGTCAGATTCAAAAACAAAAGGTGTCTCAAAAAAGATAAAGCGGGTAAAGTCTGTAAACAAAAACCAAATAAAAATAGTAGTACAACTGAAATGCCAATGGAGGGACCCTTTTATATGATTAATATTCATTTTTTGAAGTTGTAAGATTTGGAGTTATAAATCTAATTAAAATTTCTTAAGTATCAAAACGTACTCAACTAGGCCTTGAGCTTGATCATTTGTGTACTGATGGCTTCATCTTCAACTTTTTCAAATAAAAGAGTGGCTTCGCCTAACTTATGATTTGTTGGTATAAGCAACAACGCGCTAACGTTTTCCCAACCCAGGTTACCATCAAGCTGTAACATACTTCGAAGTTTGAGCGCTGTATGTGGCAAAAAGGGTTCTGATAAAACAGCTAAACCAGCAGCTACTTGCAGGGCAGTGTGCATAATGGTTGCCACACGATCAGGATCCGACTTAATTTGTTTCCAAGGTTCTTCGTCTGCTAAGTATTTATTTCCTAATCTGGCCAGTTGCATCATTTCTTGACAAGCAGCTCTAAATTTGTACTGCTCAATAAGATTTTCGATTTTACTAGGTGCAGCAGCCAATTCAGTAATTGTGGCTTGATCTGCATTGGTATGAGCATTTGGGGCAGGGACTACACTGTCGTAATACTTTCGCATAAGTACCATAACACGATTTATAAAGTTCCCAAAAATAGCAACGAGTTCACTGTTGTTACGGGTTTGAAAATCGCTCCACGTAAAGTCGTTGTCTTTGGTTTCAGGTGCATTTGCAGTTAACACATAGCGGAGTACGTCTTGTTTTTCGGGAAAATCGTCGAGGTATTCATGTAGCCATACGGCCCAATTTTTTGAGGTTGATAGTTTTTGCCCCTCAAGATTTAAGAATTCATTGGCGGGCACGTTTTGGGGTAGGATATAATTTCCCATAGCTTTGAGTACTGATGGGAAAATAATGCAATGAAATACGATGTTGTCTTTGCCAATAAAATGTACGAGTTCGGTATTTTTATCTTGCCAATAGGGCGTCCAATTTTTACCTTCTTGTGCTGCCCACTCTTTTGTTGCCGAAATGTAACCAATAGGCGCATCGAACCAAACATATAAGACTTTGTTTTCACCCCCAGCTACAGGAACAGGGATTCCCCAAGATAAATCGCGGGTTACGGCTCTAGGTTTTAATCCGTCGTCTATCCATGATTTAACTTGTCCTAATACGTTTGTTTTCCAATCGGATTTATGCGATTCTAAAATCCAAGAACGTAAAAAATTTTCATAACGATCTAAAGGCAAATACCAATGTGTGGTGGTTTTTAGGCTTGGTGTTTCTCCAGAAAGTGCCGACTTTGGTTCAATTAAATCCGTAGCGTTTAAGGAGCTTCCGCAAGATTCACACTGGTCGCCATACGCTTCTGGATGTCCACATTTTGGGCAGGTGCCTACGACATATCGGTCTGCCAAAAATTGATTTTCTTTAGCATCGTAAAGCTGTTCTGTGGTCTGTGTTTCAAAACAGTCGTTGGCGTGCATCGTTTTAAAAAACTCTTGCGCTGTTTCTCGGTGTACATCGCTAGATGTTCGGCCGTAATAATCGAATGAAATCCCAAATGTATCAAAAGAGTTTTTGATGATATTGTGGTATTTATCAATGACTTCTTTTGGCGTAATGCCTTCTTTTTTAGCTTTCATTGAAATGGCGACTCCATGTTCATCGCTTCCACAAATAAACAGTACGTCTTTGCCTCGCATTCGCAGGTATCGCGCATAAATATCGGCTGGAATGTAAACTCCTGCCAAGTGTCCAATATGAATAGGTCCGTTTGTATAAGGGAGTGCAGCGGTAATGGTGTAGCGTTTGCTCATGCAATTATTTTCAGCACAAAAATAAGGATTTTATATCCGTGCTTTCATGTGAATTTTTATCTTTAAATATCTCAAATTTAGAACACATGAATTCCGTTACCAAAGGAAAACAAGGGGAAGACTTAGCAGCAGCATTTTTAATTAAAAAAGGCTACTCCATAATGACACGTAATTTTTACTATCAAAAAGCTGAAGTAGATATCATTGCACAAAAAGAAGATGTGCTTTGTGTTGTGGAGGTAAAATGGCGACAATCGGATGTTCACGGCGCTCCATATGAATTTGTGACTCCAAAGAAGAGCAAGCTATTGGCTCGAGCTGCCGAGTATTTTATTCAAAAGCACAACTGGCAAGGTGAAACCCGATTTGATATCGTTAGTATCACTGGGATCGCTCCAAATACTAGCATTGAACACATCGAGAGTGCGTTTTATTTCTTTTAGAAATGTTATTTTTATAACATTTTGTGTTTTTATTTATATATTTGTGAAATAATAAAAACACATGAAAACAATTGCTTCTGCCGTGGAGGCATATATCAAGTCAAAGCCTTTTTTGATAAGCGCACTTACGCAAGGAATCATCAACCTAACCTCGCTGTCGCGTATTATGTTGGAAGATATCAAGGAGCAAACTAAAAAACCCGTGCGCACGGGGGCTATTGTTATGGCACTCAAGCGTCTTTCTACTGATTTGGAATTCCGTTACTCGTATAAAATTATCAAAACGCTAAAAAACATTGGGGACATCACGGTACGATCCGCACTCATTGACTACAATTTTAAAGTATCCGATACGCTCCTATCAGCCCAATCAAAATTATTATCCCAATTAAAACTGTCAAGTGAGAATTTTTACACCTCTTCAAGAGGCGTACATGAGTGCAACATTGTGGTAAGTGAACACCTTGCCTCACTGGTTGATACGCATCTTGCTCAAGAAGAATGCTTGCATAAAGAGGAAAATTTATCTTCTATAACCCTAAAATTACCCACCGAAAATGTTGCCATTCCAGGGGTGTATTATTTTGTTTTTCAACGTCTTTCTTGGGAGGGGATAAATATTTATGAAGTGATTTCTACCTCAAATGAATTCACCATTTTGGTTAATGACGATCAAGTAGATAAGGCCTTTAGAGTCATAAAAGACCTTAAGCAGTTATAGGTTTTTGAAGTTTACTGAGCAAGGATATCGCCTTTTGAATGGACACAACCTCGTCAATAACCACTACAAGTTTAGGTCCTTCTTTGGTGGTTTTCTCTTTGAGTTGTGCTTTCCCCAGTACACCTAATTTGCCTAACATAAACTGGAAAATCTCTTCTTGATAAAAGGAATCTTCCGGGTCGGCTAAGAAGGTGCAAATGCACTTTTGCTTTTTTAAGATGATTTTTTCAAACCCAAGGGAAGCTCCCAGCCACTTTAATCGAACACTATCAAATAGTGCAAGTGTTTCTTCAGGCAGAGCGCCGAATCTATCTATTAAAGAAGCCCCAAAATCAGTTAATTCCTCTTCTGTTTTTAGCAGGGCTAGCTCTTGATATTGCGTTAGTCTTTCCGTAACATTATTTATATAGTCAGTAGGGAAAAAGATTTCAAAATCAGTATCTAACACTAATTCTTTTGGTATCGGTTTTTGATCTGGATAGAGTGCTTTAAATTCGTTTTGTTGCAATTCCTCAATGGCATCCTTCAGAATTTTTTGATAGGTTTCAAAGCCAATATCATTAATGAATCCACTTTGTTCACCACCCAACAAATCTCCTGCACCCCTGATTTCTAAGTCTTTCATGGCAATCTGAAACCCAGAGCCTAACGCGGTATATTGGTTAACTGCCTCCATGCGTTTGCGTGCATCTTCAGTAAGTACTGAAAAAGGCGGCGTTATAAAATAACAAAAGGCTTTTTTATTACTGCGTCCTACACGACCCCGCATTTGATGCAAATCGCTAAGCCCAAAATTATTGGCATTGTTTATAAAAATGGTGTTGGCATTGGGTACATCAAGTCCGCTTTCAATAATGGTGGTTGCTACCAATACATCAAATGCTCCATCAATAAATCTAAGCATTAAGTCTTCTAATTTATTTCCTGGAAGTTGGCCATGTGCGGTTGCAATCCGCGCATCGGGTATTAGACGTTGTAGCATACCTGATACTTCTCCAATATTTTCAATGCGATTGTGTACAAAATACACCTGTCCTCCACGCTGTAGCTCATAAATGACAGCATCTCGAATTTGGGTTTCACTCCATGAAATAACTTGACTTTCAATGGGATGTCGATTTGGTGGCGGGGTATTAATCACCGATAAATCTCGAGCCGCCATAAGGCTGAACTGTAATGTTCTAGGAATGGGCGTTGCAGTAAGGGTTAGCACATCAACGTGTTCTTTTAAGGAGCGTAACTTTTCTTTTACGCTAACGCCAAATTTTTGTTCCTCATCCACAATGAGTAAGCCCAAATCTTTGAACGAAACAGATTTTCCTACCAGTTGATGCGTTCCAATTACAATATCAATAGCGCCATTTCCAATACCTTCAAGCACTTCCTTTTTCTGTTTGGCTGATCTAAATCGATTGAGATAATCAATAGTAACAGGAAATTCTTGTAGGCGCTTTACAAAAGTATTGTAGTGTTGAAACGCCAAAATAGTGGTTGGTACCAAAACGGCCACTTGTTTGCCATTGTCCACCGCCTTAAAAGCTGCACGAATAGCCACCTCTGTTTTCCCAAATCCTACATCCCCACAAACTAATCTGTCCATGGGTTTTTGGTCCTCCATGTCTTGTTTTACAGCTTCGGTTGCAGTGCGCTGGTCTGGCGTATCTTCAAACAAAAAAGAGGCTTCCAACTCGTGTTGCAAATAGGTATCTGGTCCACAAGAAAACCCTTTGTTCAAACGCCGTTTGGCGTAAACATTGATTAGATTAAAGGCAATTTCTTTAACCTTCTTTTTTGTCTTCTGTTTGATTTTTTTCCAAGTGCCAGAACCGAGTTTATATACTTTTGGCGCAGCACCATCTTTGCCGTTAAACTTTGAAATTTTATGTAAAGAATGAATACTCACGTACAAAATATCTCGATCGCCATAAAACAGCTTAATGGCCTCTTGTGTTTTGCCTTCCACATCGATGCGTTGCAATCCTCCAAAAGTGCCAATCCCATGGTCGATGTGTGTAACGTAATCGCCCACTTCAAGTTGTGCCAATGCTTTTAATGAAATCGCTTGTTTTTTAGAGTAGCCATTTTTAAGCCTGAATTTGTGATATCGCTCAAAAAGTTGATGATCGGTATAGCAAACGATATTTTCATCTTCATCTATAAAACCTTGATAAAGCGGGGCTACCCAACAACGAAAAGAAGTTTCTGGAACAAGTTCCTCTATGATTTGCGTAAGCCGTTCTTTTTGGGTTTCAGAAGCGCAAAAAATATGGTTGGTGCGTTGCTTCTCCGTATTTTCTGTAAGGTGCTCTGCAAACCAATCAAATTTGCGCTTAAAGTGTGGTTGTGGTTGGCATGAAAAATGGAGCGTAGCAGTTTTTTTAGAAGTTGAAAAACGAACGTTGGGCAAGACTTTTAATTCTTTTGCAAATTGTTTTCCGTCAATGAATAATTCCTTAGGGGGCTGCCTTTTGATTTCACCAGATAGATTTTCAAATGCTTTGTGAGCAAACGTTAACAGTGCATCAAGCTCAGCGGTTACTATAGATTCGTTTTGAACACAAACAAGCGTATTTTTAGACACAAAAGAAAGCAAGGATTGCCGCATCTCTTGCTGTTCTTTTTGTTCAATATTGGCTAGGATTTTAACCTGTTCAAATAGTTTTGTGGAACGCTGGTTCGTTACATCAAATGTGCGAATGGTATCTATTTCATCGCCAAAAAACTCAATGCGAAACGGCTCTTCGTGACTAAAAGAATACACGTCTAAAATACCTCCTCGTACCGCGAATTCACCTGGTTCGGCAACAAAATCAACGCGGCTAAAACCAAACTCAAAAAGCGTCTCGTTGACAAAATCAATGCTCAATTCATCTCCTTTGTTAATGTTTAGCGTTTTGCGTTGCAATTCTTTGGGAGTAAGTACTTGCTCAAAAAGTGCATCGGGGTAAGTCACCACAAGTTGCTTTGGAAGTTCTTTTAATTTTTGAAGCGTTTCGGCCCGCAATAGTACATTAGCATTATCGGTTTCCTCAATGTTATAAGGTCTGCGATAACTCGATGGAAAAAACAGAGGTAAATTTGGCATCAACACTTCCAAATCATTTAAAAAATAAGCGGCTTCCTCTTTGTTGTTAAGAATCCAAATGGTGGTTTCATCGTGTTGTTCAAAAAGTGCCTTCACCAAAAAGCTGTGCTTTGAGCCAACCAGACCAGATGTAATTGTGCTGCCATTGGCGCGTACGTTTTCGTAAACCGCACGAAATTGCGGATTGTTTTGGTACAAAACAGGAAGCTCGGTCACACGTACTTTTTGACAAAAATACAAAGACCAATGTCCACGCAATGTATTCCCGTTATTTTTTAAACAAATTCGTTTTTTGCTGTGACGTTAATATCGGGCTATTCACTCAAGAGTTATTACATTTGCCGTCAATGGAAAATGTGCACATTCGCGAAGCTACTACCACTGATGCCGCAGCTATTCTTGCGTTAATTCAGGAATTGGCAGACTTTGAACAAGAACCCGATGCGGTTGCCGTAACCGAATCTGAATTTGTTCAAGACGGCTTTGGAGACAACCCGCTTTTTAAATGTTTTGTAGCAGCACTAGATGAAAAAATTGTAGGTATTGCTTTGTTTTACCGCTGTTATTCTACGTGGAAAGGTAAGTCGTGGCACTTAGAAGATTTGATTGTTACTAAAGCACAACGCGGCAAAGGGATTGGATTTGCCCTACTAAAGGAGTTTATTTCTTTTGCGCACGGCTCCGGAGTTCGCCGTATTCAGTGGGCAGTTTTGGATTGGAATACACCTGCCATTGAATTTTATGAAAAACATGGCGCAACCGTATTTTCGGATTGGAAAATTACCCAAATGACTAATGGGGCAATGCAAAAATTTATAGCAAAACATCATGCAAGTATTTAAGTTTGGAGGTGCATCAGTAAAAGATGCAGCAGGCGTAAAAAATGTAGTAACTGTATTGTCGAAAACCGGCCATCAAAATACAGTGGTTGTAATCTCGGCTATGGGTAAAACTACGAACGCCCTTGAAGAAGTTGTAAACGCTTATTTCAGGCAACCCGAGTCATTCAAAAGCACTTTAATTGAGGCTGAAGCGTTCCATCAAAATATCATTGAAGAACTTTTTGAAGCACCAAATACGCCTGTGAGTAAACGCGTTAGAAATCTTTTTGGTCAATGCCATACTTTTTTGGAAAACAACCGATCGCCTCATGAGGCTTTTGTATATGACCAGGTTGTTAGTTTTGGTGAATTGATTTCAACATCAATCGTTTGTGCTTACCTAAATCACGTTGGAATAGCAGCCGAATGGGTTGATGCTCGGGAGTGTGTAAAAACAGATGATTTTTATCGCAGCGCTCACTTAGATTGGGAACGCACACAATTGGCAATTCAGAATCAAGTTCAGGGAAGTGTACTAAAAGTAACGCAAGGTTTTATAGGTTCTGACGATAATAATTTTACCACCACCTTGGGACGAGAGGGGTCGGATTATTCAGCTGCCATTTTTGCGTATTGTTTGGGTGCTACAGACGTTACCATTTGGAAAGACGTCCCTGGCGTTTTAAATGCAGATCCTAGAGTTTTTGATAAAACGCAATTGCTGCATCACATTTCGTATCAAGAAGCCATTGAGTTGGCGTTTTATGGCGCTTCGGTGATTCATCCAAAAACCTTGCAGCCTTTGCAACGTAAAGAAATTCCATTGTTTGTAAAATCGTTTTTGAATCCATTAGAAAGCGGCACTCAGGTTGGGAAAGGCGTTCGTATGCGTCCAGAGATTCCGTGCTATATTGTTAAAAAAGGACTTTCGTTGTTACGGCTGTCAACGCGCGACTTCTCTTTTGTTGTAGAAGACAATATTAGCGATATCTTTAAATTGTTACACAAACACAAAATGTCGGTTGATTTGATTCAAAATTCGGCAATTAGCTTTTCGGTATGTGTTCATGATAAATATCAAAACATGGAAGCCTTGTTGCATAGCCTTCGCGCTAGATTTGACGTACTACACACCCCTAATGTTATGTTGTACACCATTCGTCATTTTGAGGAGAATTCTGCTAATACGATATTAAAATCGCACGACTTGGTACTGGAACAGCGTACACAAACTACGCTTCAATTGGTAATGAAATAGCTATATTTACGCTAAATTACCCAAATGTCTTTAGTACATTCAACAGATGTAGCTGCTGTACTTGGTCTTGCCAAAACAGGTTTTTTTGGCCGTATTATTGGTCGTATTGTGCTTTGGTTTCTTAGTCTCGATAAAATCAATAAAATATACGATGAAAGCATCGCAAGTGGTGACGAGTCCCAGTTTCTCGATGCCCTATTATATCGATTTCGAATTAAGTATCACATTCATCCTGATGAGCTAAAACGCATCCCAAAAAAAGGTTCTGTTGTATTGGTTTCAAATCATCCGTTGGGGGGTATTGACGGGATTATTTTGATGCATTTTTTACAACAAGTGCGTCCTGATATAAAACTAATGGCAAATTTTTTGTTAGAACGTGTAGCTCCACTAAAAAAGTGGATTATTCCCGTTAATCCATTTGACGAAAAACAATCTTCAAGATCAAGTTTAGGAGGCTTTAGAACTGTTTTGAATCATGTAGAAAACGATGGCCTTTTTGCTGTTTTCCCAGCAGGTGAAGTTGCATCCAAATTAAAAAAGAAAGTACCAATAGATCCAGACTGGAACGACGCCACTATGCGTCTTATTAAGCGCGTAAAAGTTCCTGTTGTTCCCATATATTTCCATGCACGCAACAGCCCACTTTTCTACAATTTGGCTAAAATTCATGGGTTGTTACGAACTGCAAGACTTCCTGCAGAATTGCTTACACAAAGGAATCGCGCCATTGACGTTCGTGTGGGGAAAGCCATATCTGTAAAAGATCAAAAGAATCACGAATCCATTTCAGATTACAAAGCATTTTTGCGGCGTAAGGTTTACATGCTGTCGAATAGCTTTGAGCGCAAACATCTACTTAATCGTGTATCACGACCGCTTCGAAGAAGAAGTAAAAATATTGAACCTGTAGCGCCACCAGTTTCATCTTCTTTACTTGAAAATGAAATTGGATGGCTCCAACAGCACGATAAATCACTTTTGGTGTCTAAAGATTATGAGCTTTTTTTAAACGATGCATTGGAAATTCCAAACATCTTAACCGAAATTGGGAGGCAGCGTGAAATTGCCTTTAGGGGAGTAGGAGAGGGTACCAATAAATCACTTGATCTCGACCATTTTGATCAAGACTATTTGCATCTTTTTTTATGGGATCACAAGTTAAAAAGTCTGGTTGGCGCGTATCGTTTAGGACTTGGCAAAGTGCTTATGAACACAAAAGGGATATCTGGATTTTACCTTGCAGAACTTTTCAAGTTTGATGCAGAAACCTATTTTATGCTAAACAATACCATTGAACTTGGAAGGGCATTTGTGGCTCAGCAGTATCAACAACGTCCCATGCCGCTCTTTTTGCTTTGGAAAGGGATCATTCACGCAACATTGCGCTATCCAGAATACGATTATCTCATGGGAAGCGTGAGTATTAGCAATCAATTTTCAAAGTTTACCAAGTCGCTGATGATTGAGTTTATGCGCTCGCATTATTACGATCCATTTTTGGCGCAATACATCACGCCCAAAAAAGAATTTAAAGTCAAACTAAATGATGCTGATAAAGAGTTTGTTTTTGACGAAACTTCTGCCGATTTGAACAAATTTGATAGACTTATTGAAGAGGTGGAGCCTGGTTCTTTACGTTTACCGGTGTTGATTAAAAAATACATTAAGCAGAACGCACGGGTGGTGTCTTTTAATGTAGATCCGTTGTTTAATAATGCTATTGACGGACTTATGTACATTAAGGTTAAAGACATTCCAGCTCGTACCGTTCAGCCCGTTTTGGAAGAATTTCAAGCTTCGTTAGAAGCAAAAAATCAGTCGATTAAATAAGTCTTTACAAAGGTCTTGCAGTACTCTTTGATTTCATTTCTTGTGGCTGTAAAGGCTTTGTGAATTTCATTTTCGTCCTTGGAGTTTAGTTTTGAAGGATCGCTAAAATTTTTGTGCCAACGCTGTGCTTTTTCACTTGGAATATATGGACAATTTTCTTGCGCGTGATCGCAAACTGTAATGATGTGATCGAATTGGATATCGCGGTATTCATCCACATGATTTGAAGTGTGTTCGCTAATATCAATTCCAGCCTCTTGCATAATACTCACAGCTCGTTTGTTTAGTCCGTGGGTTTCTATCCCAGCACTATAAACAGTGACCTTGCTACCGCCATAAAAATTCATAAATCCATGTGCCATTTGACTACGGCACGAATTTCCTGTACAAAGGATTAAAATATTTTTCATAATACTAAATAAGAACTTGTTTAGATATTTAAGGTTTATTTTTTGTTAAGATTACTTAAAATAACAGTCGTTTAGCAGACCTTTAATTTTTTCAAGAATTACCTCACTAAGTTTTACATGACTTTGAACCGTCCAACCTGCAACATGCGGCGATAAGATAACATTAGGATGTCTTGTTAAGTAGCCCCATGCTTTAGATGGTGTTGCTGACACATCAAACGCAGCTGTTTCCATTTCAAGTACGTCTAAGCAAGCTCCCCGAATTGACTCGTTATTAAGTGCATCGATTAAATCGACAGTCACTACTTGATTTCCTCTTGCAGTGTTGATAAGCCAAAAAGGCTTGTACATTTTTTCAATAAATTCACGGTTTACGTAGTGCAGTGTACTCTCGTCTAATGGCAAATGGAGGCTTATAATGTCGGCACTTTGTTGTATTGTTTCAAGTGAAACTTGTTTGGCAAATGCGTCTCCGAGATGAGGAATGATATCATGGCACAGTACTTTTACATCAAATCCTGAAAGCTTTTCTGCAAACTGTTTCCCCGTGTGCCCATATCCAATAATTCCAATGGTTTTTCCGTCGAGTGCCTCACCACGATTGGCTTCTCGCTGCCAAATACCTTCACGTACTTCAGCATTTGCTTTCGGAATTTTATTGAACAAACTCAATAACATACCCAGTGCATGTTCGCCAACAGCAGGGCTATTACCTTCAGGAGCAGACAATACCGCAATACCTAATTTTTTTGCGGCTTGAACATCAATATTTTCCAATCCAGAACCTATGCGTGCAATAAATTTTAGGTTAGTTGCCTTGCTTAAAAAAGCACTATCAATGGGAAATCGGCTGCGTATTATAAGCCCATGAAAGCTGCTAATGCATTCTTCAATTTCATTTTTTGAAGCAGTTGTGTTTATCGTGTTTTCAAACCCTAAGTTTTCAAGTCCTTCCACAAGACTTGGGTGGTTTGTGTCAACATGTAAAATCCGTATCATGCTAAAACCCTAGGATAATTTTAGCGATATAAAAGAAAAGGAAAATGCCAAAAATATCGTTACTAGTTGTGATAAAAGGTCCTGTTGCAATGGCAGGGTCTATGTTATTTTTGTCTAAAATAATGGGTACAAAAGTGCCAACAAGTGCCGAAACCACAATCACACAAAGCATGGAAAGTGCAATGGTAAAGCTAACAAGTGTGTCGATTCCTAGAAAATATCCGAACACAACAAGCAACCCACCTAAAGCAACTCCATTGATAAGACTGAGCCCAACCTCTTTGAGTAGTCGGTTAAGCAGACTTCCTTTCACAATGTCATTTGCGAGACCTTGAACAATAATAGCCGAAGACTGTACCCCAACATTTCCTGCCATTGCCGCAATCAGTGGCGTGAAAAAGAACAAGGTTTTGTACGTGGGATGGCGCATGACTTCCTCAAACCCCTCTAGAATATACACACTGCCGAGCCCGCCTATAAGTCCTAAAATAAGCCACGGCAAACGTGCTTTTGTTAAATCAACAATACTGTCATCGGCTTCTACGTCTGAGGCAATACCCGCCGCTAATTGATAATCTTTATCGGCTTCTTCTTTGATAAAATCTACAATATCGTCAATGGTAATTCTACCCAATAGCTTTTTTTTATCGTCAACTACAGGAACAGCTTCAAGATCGTATTTTGCCATTAGTTTTGCCACTTCGTCACCTTCTTCATTGACATTTACAAAATCAACTTTTTGGATGTAAACCGATTTAATTTTAGCACGGTTGTTGGCAGTAAGTAAATCTTTAAGCGACAACCGCCCTAATAAAATGTCGTCGTCATCCACAACATAAATGGAATGTACACGCTTGACCTCTGTCGCTTGAACTCGCATTTCACGCACGCACTTTGTCACAGTCCAATTTTCGTTAACTTTTACAAGTTCTTTAGCCATAAGTCCACCCGCAGAATCTTCATCGTATGTAAGCAACTCTTGAATGTCTTGTGCGTGTTCTTCATCTTCAATTTGCGCAATTACTTCCGCTTGTCTGTCTTCAGGAAGTTCGGAAATTAAGTCCACCGCGTCATCGGTATCTAATTCTTCAACTTCTTCTGCGATTTCTTTAACAGAAAGGAGCTCTAAAATAGACTCTCTGATATCTTCATCAACTTCGGTAAGTACATCCGATGTTTTTTCAGAATCGAGCAGTTTAATGAGGTAAACACCTTCGTCAATGGAGAGTTCGTCAACGATTTCGGCAAGGTCAGCGTAGTGGTACTCATTTGCGCGTTTTTTTAGCGCAGCAGTATTGTGTTGCTCAATGTCACTTTTTATTTGCGCTAATAATTGATCATTGAGTTGAAAGGGTGTCATCCGCTATTTTTTGTGTTAGCTCTATAAACTCCGAAACACCCAAGCGTTCTGGGCGTTCATCAAAGATACTATCTTCTTTTAAACTAGCCGAAAGGCCAAACGATTTTAGGCTATTTCGAAGGGTTTTACGCCGTTGTTGAAAGGCAGTTTTAACAACCCTAAAAAATAATTTATCACTACAGGGAAGCGTAAAATCTTGCTTTCGCGTCAGTCGAATTACACCAGATGCTACTTTTGGCGGTGGGTTAAACACAAATCGAGAAACATTAAAAAGATATTGAGCATCATAAAATGCTTGTGCCAAAACAGATAAAATTCCATACGCTTTTGTCCCTGGTTTTTCACAAATGCGTTCCGCTACTTCCTTTTGAAACATACCAGAAAACTCAGGAACAAGATGTCTTTGTTCAATAATGCGAAACAAAATCTGGCTTGATATGTTGTATGGGAAATTACCAATCACAGCCACTTGACCTTTAAAATAATCTGACAACAAAAGCTTTAAAAAATCGCCTTCAATGATGCGGTTTTCAAGCGCAGTAAAATGGCTTTTTAAGTAATCTACCGATTCAGAATCGATTTCAATTACACTTGTTGTAAACGGTTTTGGCAGCAGATATTGCGTTAACACGCCCATACCAGGCCCAATTTCTAGTACGTCATCGTAGCCATTCCCTGAAAGCGTACCAGCAATGTTTTGCGCTATGTTTTGATCGTTCAAAAAATGTTGCCCTAAGTATTTTTTTGGACGAACACTCATGAGTAGGATTTTAAGAATTCTAATCGGCTGGCAAAAGCTACCCAATCTTTTGGAAAAACACGATATAATCTCTGTACGGCAAGCTGATGTCCAATTTCTTTTACCCAAGTCAAATGTTCGGGCTCTGCACAGTAAAATTGCATGCTAAACGTGGCCCCAGTAACGGGCTCAATCCCATCTTCAAACGCTACACGTAACAGGTCTATTTGTTGCACAGATTTTGCTAGTTCGGGCAGCAGTTCTTTATCTACATAGGTTGCCCATTCTTGCTCAATATTTGGCTCAACAATAAATGTGATGTTATATATTTTCATATCAATTTATAAGGTCGAAGCCTGTGTAGGGAACTAATGCTTTTGGGATTCGGATTCCTTCAGCAGTTTGATGATTTTCTAACAATCCTGCTACAATTCTAGGCAGCGCAAGTGAGCTTCCGTTTAATGTATGCGCCAATTGTTTTTTACCCTCTTTGGTTTTGTAGCGAAGTTTCAGCCTGTTTGCTTGAAATGATTCAAAGTTGGAAACGGAGCTTACCTCCAGCCAACGGCTTTGTGCTGTTGAATAAACCTCGAAATCAAATGTTAATGCTGAGGTAAAGCCTAAGTCACCCCCGCATAATCGTAAAATGCGATAGGGTAGTTCCAATGATTCTAATAACTTGCCAACATGCGCCACCATTTCATCCAATGCGTTGTATGAATTTTCAGGCTGCTCGATGCGTACCAATTCTACTTTGTCAAACTGATGCAATCGATTTAGCCCACGAACATGCGCACCATAACTTCCCGCTTCGCGTCTAAAGCAAGGCGTGTATGCCGTGTGTTGAATTGGCAGTTCACTTTCTTGTAATAAACTGTCGCGATAGATATTAGTCACAGGAACTTCGGCAGTTGGAATAAGATACAAATCGTCTTCGGTAACATGATACATTTGCCCTTCTTTGTCTGGCAATTGCCCTGTGCCAAGCCCAGAGGCTTCGTTTACCATGTGCGGCACTTGTACTTCGCCATAACCCGCAGCAGCGTTAAAATCTAAAAAATAGTTGATAAGTGCACGCTGTAGTTTGGCACCTTTTCCTGTATAAACCGGAAACCCTGCGCCAGTAATTTTTGCACCAAGTTCAAAATCGATGAGCTTGTATTTTTTTGCCAATTCCCAATGCGGTAGCGCATCGTTTTCTAAAGTTGGAATGGCACCTTTTTGAAGCACTTCCTCGTTGTCTTCATCCGTGTTTCCCTTAGGTACACTTTCGTGTGGGATATTTGGAAGTTGATAGAGCATTTCTTGCAAGTTGTCTGCGGTTTCTTGCAGTTTGGTTTGCAATGATTTTGCTGCAGCTTTCAGTTGAGCCGATGCTTCCTTTTTTTGATTGGCCTCATCTGTTGCGCCTTGCTTAAAGAGTTGTCCAATTTCTTTTGCAATACGATTGGATTGTGCGAGAGTTTGGTCTAGCTCTGCTTGCGTCGCTCGACGTGTTTCGTCTAACGAAAGAAGACGCTCCAAAAGCGGCTTGGCGTCCAAATTGCGTTTTTCAAGTGCAGTAACCACCAAATCAAAATGTTGACGAACGTGCGAGGGAATCAGCATAATCGTGTTTTTTACAAAGGTAAAGTATTGTAGGCAGTCAAAATAACCTCTTTATCTTTTTCCAATTGTTTTTGGAGTGTTTTTAACGAATCAAATTTGAGCTCATCTCGAATACGTTCAATAAGCGACACCTGAATGGATTGATTGTAAATAGATGCTGACCAATCAAAAATATGCACTTCAATACTTCTGTTTTCACCATTAACGGTGGGGTTGGTGCCAATGTTCATCATGCCCAAACGCTCTTTATTTTGAAGTTGAACGCGTACGGCATAAACGCCATTTTTAGGAATAATTTTATCTGGATGATTTACGGCAATATTTGCTGTTGGAAACCCAATTGTACGCCCGCGTTGTTCTCCTTTTATCACCGTCCCGGAAAGGGAAAAAGGGTGCCCTAAAAAAGTATGTGCTGTGACCACATCACCCTCGGCGAGAGCTACTCTGATTTTGGTTGAACTGATCGAAATAGAATCAATTTCCTCAGCACTAATTTGCAAGACCTTGAAACCATAGATTTCTCCGTAATGTTGCAAGTCTTCTACGCTTGCCGTTCGGTTTTTTCCAAATCGATGATTATGCCCAATAATGATTTGATCAATGTTGAGCATATCTACTAAAAACTCCTTAACATAGTCCGCTGCATTAAGTTGAGAAAATGCTTTTGTAAATGGATGAACGACCATGTGCTTTAGCCCTAAATGAGCAAGTGTTTCGGCGCGTTCCTCTAAGGTTTGAATAAGGTCAACGGAGGAGTTTGGCTGCACGACTTTTCTGGGATGCGGATCAAAAGTGAGCAGTGTAGGTGCACTGCCATTTTTTTTGGCGGCTTCTACCAATTTTGCAATAATTTTTTGGTGCCCAAGGTGAACGCCATCAAAAGTCCCTACTGTGACAGTAGTTTTTGTTTTGGGTGAAAAAGAGGCACTTTGTTTTAGAATACTCATTACAGTTCAAGTGCGTTTCCGTTAAACTTATTCATTGCAGCAGGAATGCCTTCTGCCATAAAACACCAAGCGGCTTGCGCAGCTTTATCTACAACAAATGGTAGTGCTTCTGCTTCTTTATTTTTCCATGGTTGCAATACAAAATCGACTTGCCTGCCTTTGCCGAAAGCGGCGCCAATGCCAAACCGCAAACGTGCATAGTCGTTTGTATTTAGTTGTACACAAATATCTTTTAATCCATTGTGCCCACCATCTGAACCTTTTTTACGTGTACGCAAAAACCCGAAATCCAAATGAATATCATCTGTAATGACAAGAATATTTTGAAGTGGAATTTTCTTTTGTTGCATCCAATAACGCACCGCTTTTCCACTGCGATTCATAAAGGTATTGGGTTTTAGTAAATAAGCAGTTTTGCCTTTGTTTGATACTTTGGCAACATCGCCATAGCGTAGGGTTTCAAATGAACCTTCTTTTTCTTTGGCGAGTGCATCAACCACATCAAATCCAATGTTATGACGTGTGCCGGCATACTCAGCGCCAATATTGCCTAATCCAACAATCAAAAAAGATTTCATATCGGGTTCCTTTTTTGTAGCAGACGAAAAAAATGGAATGCGGAATTTCATCTGTGTAAAAATAAAAAAAGCATCTCATTGTGGGTGAGATGCTTTTATATAGTTATTAAAAGAATTTTTATTCTTCAGCTGGAGCTGCATCTTCAGCCCCTTCTTCAGCACCTTCAACTTCTTCAACCTCCTCATCTTTTATAGAAGTTCTAGAAGTACGTACTTGACATACAACCGTGTTGTCTGGGTGTAAAAATTTAAACGCTTCGTTAGCTAATTCCGTTACATATAGCTTGTTTCCAAGTTCAAGACCTGAAATATCTGCTTCGATAGTATCAGGAAGGTTAGCAGGAATAGCACGTACGCGAAGCTTACGCTTGTTACGACTCAATACACCTCCCGAGTTAAGTACGCCTGGCGCAGCTCCTTTAAGTACCACAGGAATATCCATAGATACTTCTTTATCGTCAAATAGTTGATAAAAGTCGATGTGAAGGATTTTATCCGACACGGGGTGAAATTGAATATCCTGCAAAATGGCATTAAAGCTTCCGTTATCGCCCAAGTCGACAACCACCGTATGCGCATTTGGTGTATATACAAGTTTGGCAAACGCTCTTTCGTCTGCAGCAAAGTGCACTGGCGTTTCCCCTCCGTATAATACGCAAGGAACCTCTCCAGCATTACGTAAGGCTTTGGTAGCTACCTTGCCCACGCTTTCTCTTTTAGATCCGTTGATGGTAATTGATTTCATATTTATTATTTATTACATGACAAATTTGCCTGAAATCGATTCGTTATGATGTACATTATACATGACTTCGGCAAACAATTGAGCACAGCTCAATACTTTAATTTTTTTACTTTCTTTTTTTAATGGAATAGAATTGGTTACAATAAGCTCTGTAAG
>CATAMV010000044.1 GCA_949487855.1 Bacteroidota bacterium | reverse complement strand
TCTGAAAAGGAAGCTTAAAACGTAATACAAACACAATTAAATAGTTCAAAAATGGCAGATTTAAAAGATTTTGCAGAACAATTGGTCAATTTGACCGTAAAAGAGGTCAACGAATTGGCCGACATCCTTAAAGAAGAGTACGGTATTGAGCCTGCAGCAGCAGCTGTTGCCGTAGCTGGACCTGCTGCCGGTGGCGGTGGTGAAGCAGCCGAGGAAAAATCAGAGTTTGATGTAATCCTTAAAGCCGCTGGTGGTTCTAAGCTAGCAGTTGTGAAGCTTGTAAAAGAGCTTACAGGTCTTGGACTTAAGGAAGCAAAAGAGCTTGTTGATAATGCACCTAGTCCTATCAAGGAGGGTGTAGCAAAAGACGAAGCGGAAGGACTTAAATCTTCTTTGGAAGAGGCTGGTGCTGAAGTTGAACTTAAGTAATTAAGTTCCCGATACAAACCGAAGGTTTAAGCCTTCCCGCCATGCGGGATAGGCTTAAACCATTTGGTGTTTTATGCCCCTTGTAGTAATTTTTTAAATAATTGTAACCCGTATGTCCAACATAACAAGCGCAATCCGACACAATTTTGCTTCGGCCATAGGTACCCCTCCCTATCCAGATTTTCTTGATATACAAATCAAGTCATTTCAAGATTTTTTCCAACTTGAAACCAAGTCTGATGAACGAGGTAATGAAGGTCTGTATAATACCTTTATGGAAAACTTTCCAATTTCGGATACCCGAAATCAGTTTGTTTTAGAATTCCTAGACTACTTTGTAGATCCACCACGATACACTATTCAAGAGTGTATTGAGCGTGGTTTAACGTATAGCGTACCTCTTAAGGCACGCCTAAAATTGTATTGTACCGACCCCGAGCATGAGGATTTTGAAACCATTGTTCAGGATGTTTACTTGGGTGTAATTCCTTACATGACACCAAGTGGTACATTTGTTATCAATGGTGCAGAACGTATTGTTGTGTCGCAATTGCACCGCTCTCCTGGTGTGTTCTTTGGACAATCGTTCCATGCTAATGGTACAAAACTATATTCGGCTCGTGTAATCCCATTCAAAGGTTCTTGGATTGAATTTGCTACCGACATCAATAGTGTAATGTACGCTTACATTGACCGTAAGAAAAAACTACCTGTCACTACGCTTTTCCGTGCTATTGGATACGAGCGTGATAAAGATATTTTAGAAATCTTTGATCTTGCGGAAGAAATTAAAGTTTCCAAAACAGGACTCCGAAAAGTACTAGGCCGTAAGTTGGCAGCTCGTGTATTAAACACGTGGTTTGAAGACTTTGTTGATGAGGACACTGGCGAGGTGGTTTCTATTGAGCGAAACGAAATTGTATTGGATCGTGACACTGTTCTTGAGAAAGATCACATTGAGCAAATTTTAGAAGCAAACGCCGCTACTATTTTATTGCACAAAGAGGAGTCACAATCTGCAGATTATGCGATCATTCACAATACGCTACAAAAGGATCCAACTAACTCGGAAAAAGAAGCTGTTGAACATATTTACCGTCAGTTGCGAAACGCTGAACCGCCAGACGAGGAAACAGCTCGAGGCATTATTGATAAATTATTCTTTTCTGATCAACGTTATAATTTGGGCGAGGTAGGTCGTTACCGAATGAATAAAAAACTTGGTCTTGATATCGCCATGGATAAGCAAGTGCTTACCAAAGATGATATTATTACCATTATCAAGTATTTGATTGAGTTGATTAACTCTAAAGCAGAAATCGATGATATCGATCACCTTTCAAACCGTCGTGTTCGTACGGTTGGTGAGCAATTGTCATCTCAATTTGGTGTAGGGCTTTCTCGAATGGCACGTACAATTCGCGAGCGAATGAATGTTCGGGACAATGAAGTTTTTACGCCTATTGATTTGATTAATGCAAAAACATTATCATCAGTAATTAACTCATTCTTTGGGACCAACCAGCTATCGCAGTTTATGGACCAAACCAACCCACTTGCAGAAATTACACACAAACGTCGTTTGTCTGCATTAGGGCCTGGTGGACTTTCACGTGAGCGTGCTGGGTTTGAGGTACGTGATGTACACTACACACACTACGGAAGATTATGTCCAATTGAAACACCTGAGGGACCAAACATTGGTCTTATTTCTTCACTTGGTGTGTTTGCAAAAGTGAACAACCTTGGATTTATTGAAACGCCGTATTATAAAGTAGATAACGGTGTGGTAGATATGTCGCAATCGCAGTATTTATCTGCAGAGGAAGAGGAAGGTAAACTGTTTGCACAAGCCAACATTGACAAGACTGAAACTGGTGAAATTGCTGCAGATAAAATTATTGCACGTTCGGAGGCAGATTATCCTGTAGTTGACAAAACAGAAGTTCATTATACCGATGTCGCGCCAAACCAAATTGCTTCTATATCGGCTTCATTAATTCCATTCTTGGAACACGACGACGCAAACCGTGCGCTGATGGGCTCAAACATGATGCGTCAGGCAGTTCCATTATTGCGTCCGCAAGCACCAATTGTGGGAACTGGACTTGAGCGTCAAGTAGCTACAGACTCTCGTGTTCTAATTAACGCCGAAGGCGATGGTCAGGTTATTTACGTTGATGCTGAGAAAATTACCATCAAATATGACATGTCTGAAGATGAAAAACTTGTTTCTTTTGATACAGATGAAAAGACATACAATCTCATTAAATTCCGTAAAACGAATCAAGGTTCGTGTATCAACCTAAAACCCATCGTTTCCATTGGAGACCGTGTAAAAAAAGGTCAAGTATTATGTCAAGGATATGCTACTGAAAATGGTGAGCTTGCCCTTGGTAGAAACATGAAAGTGGCCTTTATGCCATGGAAAGGGTACAACTTTGAGGATGCGATTGTGATTTCTGAGAAAGTAGTGCGTGATGATATCTTTACGTCTATCCATATTGATGAATACTCACTTGAAGTGCGTGACACTAAATTGGGTAAAGAAGAATTGACAAATGATATTCCAAACGTTTCCGAAGAAGCTACAAGTGATTTAGATGAAAATGGTATGATTCGTGTGGGTGCTGAAGTTGGTGCTGGCGATATTCTCATTGGTAAAATCACACCGAAAGGTGAATCTGATCCTACTCCAGAAGAAAAGTTGCTTCGTGCTATTTTTGGTGATAAAGCTGGTGACGTGAAAGATGCTTCACTCAAAGCATCGCCTTCATTGAATGGTGTTGTTATCAACAAAAAACTTTTCACGCGTATCTTAAAGGACAAGCGCAAGCGCTCACAAGACAAAGAAGCCATCATGGAGCTTGAAGACAGCTATGATGTGAAATTTGAGAAACTGCAGTCTGTTTTGGTAGAGAAATTATTTTCTATCCTAAGTGGAAAAACCTGTCAAGGGGTAATGAACGACTTAGGGGAAGAAGTAATGCCTAAAGGAAAGAAGTTTACCTTGAAAATGCTTAATGCTGTTGATGACTATGCACACCTTGTCAATTCCGATTGGACGGTTGATAAGCGTGTAAATAGTCTTGTTAACGATTTGATGCATAATTATAAGATTAAAGAAAACGACTTACAAGGAGCCTTGCGAAGAAACAAGTTTACGATATCTGTTGGGGACGAACTTCCTGCTGGAATTTTGAAACTTGCTAAAGTCTATATCGCCAAAAAGCGTAAATTAAAAGTTGGAGATAAGATGGCTGGACGTCACGGAAACAAAGGTATTGTTGCCCGTATTGTACGTCAAGAAGACATGCCATTCCTTGAAGACGGAACACCTGTGGATATCGTATTAAACCCACTTGGTGTACCCTCCCGAATGAATATTGGGCAGATTTATGAAACTGTTCTTGGGTGGGCAGGTCAAAAGTTGGGTAAAACATTTGCTACCCCAATTTTTGATGGTGCAACCAACGAACAGATTGATACCATTACGCAAGAAGCAGGTGTGCCACAGTTTGGCCATACCTATTTGTATGATGGTGGAACAGGAGAGCGTTTTGATCAACCAGCAACTGTTGGGGTGATTTACATGCTAAAACTCGGTCACATGGTTGACGACAAAATGCACTCGCGTTCCATTGGTCCATACTCGCTTATTACGCAGCAGCCGCTGGGTGGTAAAGCACAGTTTGGTGGACAGCGATTTGGTGAAATGGAGGTATGGGCACTTGAAGCATACGGTGCATCAAGTACCCTGCAAGAAATCTTGACTGTGAAGTCTGATGACGTTATCGGTCGAGCCAAAACATACGAGTCAATTGTGAAGGGTGAAGCCATGCCAAAGCCTGGTCTTCCAGAATCCTTTAATGTATTGATGCACGAACTTAAAGGTCTTGGCCTTGATATTCGTTT
>CATAMV010000043.1 GCA_949487855.1 Bacteroidota bacterium | reverse complement strand
GCCGATACCCTTTCAGAAGGACTGGCCTATTTGGAAACCATTCCTGCGCCGTACGTGCTTAAGGCCGACGGACTTGCAGCAGGAAAAGGCGTGTTGATTATTCAAGATGTGGAAGAAGCAAAAGCTTCGCTAACAGATATGTTGGCAAACAAAAAATTTGGAGCGGCAAGCGAGCAGGTCGTTATCGAAGGGTTTTTAGACGGGATTGAACTTTCCTGTTTTGTACTTACCGATGGCGAGGGTCATGTAACCTTTCCGTTTGCCAAAGACTACAAACGCATTGGCGAAAGCGATACCGGACTAAACACCGGTGGTATGGGTGCTGTATCGCCTGTGCCGTTTAACGATGATGTGTTTAAGCAAAAAATTGACGAACGCATCATACAACCCACACTCAAGGGGTTTAAACAAGACAAGATCGATTTTGTAGGCTTTGTATTTATTGGACTCATTCGCGTTGGCGATGACCCTTTTGTGATTGAGTACAACGTCCGTATGGGCGATCCCGAAACGCAAGTGGTATTGCCGCGTATCGAAAACGATATGGTAGAATTGCTAGCTGCTACTGCCGAAAAACGTCTTGATAAAATATCCATACAAATAAGTTCAGAAGCCGCTGCTACGGTAGTGGGTGTTTCTGGAGGCTATCCAGAAGCCTATGAAAAAGGGAAAGAAATTACTGGCATTCCAACTGATGCGCTAATCTTTCATGCAGGAACAACACTACAAGACGGAAAATTAGTAACCAACGGCGGACGCGTATTGGCATCTACAGGTTTTGGAACAGGTGTACACGATGCGCTTACATCAGCCTATGCAAACCTTACAAACGTAGCGTTTGAGGGCATGTATTTTCGAAAAGACCTAGGTTTCGATTTATAGAAACGAATGCGAAGTAGAATCGCGGTCTTCTTCATTGTTGTCGTTAAATTTCTTTAACTGGCCCAACCAATAAAACAAACCTGCGAAACCAACAAGCAAAAACAACCAGTTAAAGGCACTGGCAAAAAACCAACTTGTAAGTTCTAACTCACGAAGCATGTTAAGTGGAACAAAAAGAATTTCTTCAAATAGGTAGGCGATTGCTTCAAAAAAGGATTTCATAATCTTGGTTTTTCACGTCAAAAATACAGCTAAAATGGATGTGGTGCAAGTTTCAACAACTTTTGAATTTTGACCTATCTTTGATAAAAATTTTCGCATGACAAGCGCAGCAGCATTCGCTATTTTTGAGCAGAGTATTCACACCTATCACGTTTTGGATTCGGTGGACCAACCTTTTGAAAACCCTTTTGATGCTCAAACTCTTGACCATTTATTGTACCGTAAAAATTGGATTGATACCGTGCAATGGCATTTTGAAGATTTGATTCGCGAACCCAATATTGATCCTGTTGCTGCCTTGGAGCTCAAACGTAAAATAGATGCGTCAAACCAAGACCGCACCGATACCGTAGAGTATATCGACAGCTATTTTTTACAGCAATTTAAAGAAGTTTCTACCCTTCCCGATGCCACCATAAACACCGAAAGTCCTGCGTGGGCCATCGACCGCCTTTCGATTTTAGCGCTTAAAATTTATCACATGCAAGAGGAAGCCAATCGCGTTTCTGCATCTGAAGAGCACCGTGCTGCTTGCAGTAAAAAATTAGCAGTATTACTAGAACAAAAAACAGATTTGTCTACCGCCATCGACCAACTATTAACAGATATGGCCGCAGGGCGTAAATACATGAAAGAATACAAGCAAATGAAAATGTACAACGACGAATCGTTAAATCCGGTGTTGTATCAAAAAAACTCTTGATGAAAAGCAAACACATCTTGGTGTTTCGTTTTTCCGCACTGGGCGATGTCGCCATGTGCGTGCCCGTGTTGCGTTGTTTGCTACAATCCTATCCCGAACTACAACTTACCATAGTTACCCGAAAACGGTTTATGCCGTTGTTTGAGACGTTGCCAAACGTGCAGTTTTTTACTCCCGATTTTAGCGGAGAACACAAGGGAATCGTAGGGTTATATAGACTGTTCAAAAGCTTAAAAAAGTTGCGTCCAACAGCCCTTGCAGACCTCCATCAAGTGTTACGCACGCAACTATTGATGCTGTATTTTCGTCCGTTGTTTTGGATAAAGCAAGCTCAACTAAATAAAGGCAGAGCAGAAAAAAAACGCCTTACACGTCAAAAACCTAAAACCTTAGTACCACTACTACCGCAAGTACACCGCTATGCGCAAGTATTTGAAAAGCTAGGTTTTCCACTATCGTTAAGCGCGCACGAATTTCCGCCACGTCCCATTTGTCCAAATACAGAAGCGCTACAATTAGCTGAAAACCGCAAGTGGATAGGCATTGCCCCCTTTGCAGCACATGCCAACAAACAATATCCACTAGATCTCATGCAACAAGTAGTGGCGTTTTTACAAAAAGAGCATCAAGTCATTTTGTTTGGGTTTGGAAAGGAAGAACATGTGCAATTGGATGTTTGGGCAAATGCTTACAAGCATGTAGCCAATGCTACTGGTGTCTATGCGTTTGCAGCTGAATTGCGACTTATTGCACAACTCGACTTGACGATTTCGATGGATTCGGCAAACGGACATTTGGCAGCAAACTACAATGTGCCCGTGCTAACGCTTTGGGGCAATACGCATCCGTGTTTGGGATTTGCACCTTTTGAGCAGCCTCAAAAAAACAGCCTTACGCCCAACTTGAGCGAATATCCACTATTGCCCACCTCCGTTTATGGCAACAAAAAAGTAAAAGGCTACCAAGATGCAATGCGTAGTATTTCGCCTAAAGCGGTTATTGAGTTGGCGCTAGAGGTGTTGGGTGTGAAATAACCTGAAAAAAATTACCTTTGTTAGTATAACTGCCAGCAATGCTAAAACATTTTTTGTATTTACAATGGAAGTCTTTTACTCGCGGTGCGGGCTTTGCTACAGGCTTAGCGCAGAAGATCCTGATGGGCTTCGCTCGGATATACTTTGCGGCGATATTTGCAAGTCTTGCCTTTGCGGCTTTTTTGGGGGTGCAAGAAGAGCTTGGTGAAGATCCATTGCCTTTCGTTAGTGGATATTTGCTTTACGCCTTTGCCTTTTGGATCGTACTGCGATACTTTTTGCAAAAAATGCCCACCGTACACATCCAACCCTTACTTGTATTACCCATCTCCAAAAAAAGAATTGTTCGTTTTGGTTTACTCAAAACAGTAGTTAGTTTTTTTAATATCAGCAACCTCTTTTTTTTTGTACCCTTTGGCATTATTCTAATCCAACAAGACTACAATTGGCTTGGTGTCATAGGCTGGTGGATTGCTATTGGAAGTATCATCCTAACAACCAATTTTTTAAACATCATGCTCAATAGTGTTGACCGTATACTTATTCAAGTTGCGGTATTATTGTTAGGCCTTTTTGCATTACAATATTTTGAGGTTTTTGACCTTACTGCTTGGACGTCGCCGTTGTTTATGGCAGCGTATGACCAACCGCTTTTTTCCTTAATTCCTCTTGTGTTATTGGGATTAACCTATCAATGGAGCTTTACCCACTTTAAAAATAAATTGATGTTGGATGAGGGAACGATAAAGCCTAAAGCAGAAGCACATCGCGGGTCGGATCTCGACTGGTTAGACCGGTTTGGGAGAATGGCGATTTTCTTGCGAAACGATATCCGACTGATTATCCGAAATAAACGAGCCCGCATGGCGGTTTGGATGGGTGTTGGCTTTTTGTTTTACGGACTTATTTTTATGAGTGATATTTACAGCGGTTCGGCGATGACAGTGTTTGCCGGAATTTTTGTCAGCGGTGGTTTTTTGTTTGGTTTTGGGCAATACGTTCCCAGTTGGGACAGCAGCTATTACCCATTAATGATGAGTCAAAATATCACATATAAAGAATATTTGGCGTCTAAATGGTGGCTGGTTGTTGTAGGGACTTTGGTAGGTGTGGTATTGTCTAGTTTTTATCTTTATTTTGGTGTTGATATGTACCTGGCTATTTTGGCTGGAGGGGTGTATAATTTAGGTATCAATGCGCACTTAGTGCTTCTTTCGGGGGCTTATACACGCATTCCTATAGATCTAACCGCTAACAATAAAGCCTTTGGCGACAAACGGTCGTTTAACCTAAAAACCATTTTGCTAAGTGTTCCAAAACTTGCTGTTCCCATGTTTTTGTATTATGTGGGCGTACTCATACAAAGTAAATCCTTTGGTCTTATACTGGTTGCCCTAACAGGTATATTGGGGTTTGCCTTTCGAAATTTGGTTTTTGGTTGGATAGAAAAAATATATCAAGAAGAAAAACACAAAACGCTACAAGCGTATAAACAAAAGAACGCATGATTGATATTACTTCACTTTCCAAAACCTATGGCGAGCAAACCGTGCTTGACATAGACCAACTCCACATTCCTACTGGACAAACCTTTGGGCTTGTGGGCAACAACGGTGCTGGAAAAACCACACTTTTTAGTTTGATGTTAGACCTCATTGCGCCAACAACTGGAACAATAACCAACAACAACATTGTGGTACAGAAAAGCGAGGATTGGAAAATCCATACCGCTGCATTTTTAGATGAAAATTTTCTTATTGGTTACTTAACACCCGAAGAATACTTTGTGTTTATAGGTGGGCTTCGTGGCATAAAAAAAGAAGTAGTACATACTGCGCTTGAATCATATGCCGCCTTTTTTCACGGTGAAGTATTGGGACAAAAAAAATATATCCGGGATTTATCTAAGGGAAACCAAAAAAAAGTAGGTATTGTGGGTTCGCTACTATCCAATACGCCCTTGGTTATTTTAGACGAACCTTTTGCCAACCTAGACCCAACCACGCAAATCAGGCTAAAGAATTTATTAAAAGATGAAGCCAGTGCCACAGGAAAAACATTTTTGATTTCAAGCCACGATTTGCAGCACGTTACTGAAGTTTCTGACCGTATTGTGGTACTTAACAAAGGAAAAGTAGTGCGTGATGAAAAGACCTCAACAGATACGCTTCAAGAATTAGAGGCCTTTTTCCGCGAACAGCTATAAAATGTACATACTAAAGCCTCATTTTTTCAGTTTTTATCATAGGTTTATAGCATGAAAAAAGCAGTTCTTTTTTTTGGGTTAATTTTGATGGTAGTGGCTTGCTCTACCAAAAAAAATGGTGCCATAAATCGTGCTTATCACAGCACCACTTCAAAATTTAATCCTTTATTTAATGGCCAAGAAGCATTGCGCTACGGCACCTTGGACATCACCCAAAATTATCAAGACAATTATTGGCTACGCCTATCTGTTGATCCATACCAACTCCCCGATGCCTTCAGCGATGAAGATAACAGCAACGAATTTTTTAACAGAGCAGAAGAAAAAGCAACGCTTACCGTTCAGAAACACTCCATGCTTATTGACGGAGAACAACACAATAAGCAAATTGCTAAAGCATATTTGTTGTTAGGTAAAGCACGCTATTTTAATGGTAGCTACTTACAAGCTGTTGAGGCATTTACATATCTAATTAAAAATATGGGTACTACCACCGAAGCGATTGACGCTGAGTTGTGGCGTGCAAAATGTTATTTGGAGATGGGTCAAGAGGCGCGTGCCGCTCGAGAATTTACCAATATCACGCAATCGGGTAATCTTACAACCAAACAATATGCTTTGGCGCAATCGGCACTTGCCGATGCGCGATTAAGAGAAGCAAAAGACACCTTGGCTACACAACCGCTAATGCGGGCATTAGGCACTGAAAAATCAGCTGTAAAACGAGGGCGTTATGCCTATTTATTAGGGCAGCTTTACGAAGGTTTACAATACGAAGACTCAGCAATTGTTGCCTATCAGCAAGTCATAGGCTTAAATCGCCGTATCCCGCGTGAGTTATGGATTCATGCACGATTAGCGCAACTTAAAAACAACTTGCCAAAAGACGTAAATACCCATGATGCGTACAAAAAACTATTGCGCAGTGATGAAGATCGTAGGTTCCGAGATAAAGTCCACTATTTCTATGGCACCTATTTATTGAAAGAAGAAGACACCCTCAACAGCGAAAAACAGCTAAACGCATCCTTACAAACCAATACGCAAGACCGTTATTTAAAATCGCTTATTTATGAGCAATTGGCAAATAATCGTATCGACCAATTGTCATTTGTTCCTGCGGGAGCCTATTTAGACAGTACCCTTCAAAATTTAGAGGATAGCACCCGACGACATCGAAAACTTAAGCGTCAACGGGGAAAGCTGGACGATATCATTACCTACGAAAAAACAATTGTTGCCTCAGATAGTTTGCTGAATTTAATGAATATGCTGCCAGAGGAGCAAAAACAACTCGTGGAAAATTACATCGGTCAGCTTAAAGCAAAGGAGGCAAAAGCCAATGCTGCTACACAAGACGCAAGTACTGCTTTGCTTATAGGGAGTTTCTACTTCTATAACAGCCGACAGGTGGAAAAAGGAAAGCTTGATTTTCAACGGGATTGGGCAAACGTTACGTTAGCAGATAATTGGAAGTATGCTGCTCCCAACTCAACTGGACTCATGGCTCAGTCCAAACCCGAGGTAGAAACCACAGAAAAAGACGAAAACCCTGCCTACAATCCACAAATGTATTTAGCACAAATTCCGCCACCCGAAGCTGCAGATAGCATTAGGAAGCAACAGCACGAAGCTTATTTTCAAGCCGGGTTGGCATACAAGGAGCAATATGGAGCAGTGCAAACTGCTATTGAACGATTTACTTCGCTTTTGTCTGCAAACCCCGATGAACGCTATCTTCCGCCAACCTTATATCATTTATATAAATTGCACGCAAACAAGGCTAATGAGCAGCGCGTTTACAGCAATCAAATTCTAGCTGACTATCCTCAAAGCGACTATGCTAAAATGATTCAAAACCCAACAGCCTTGGCACAAACCAAAGAAGAAAATATGGTTGTGTTGGCTAATGCAAAAAAATTGTTGGCTAAACAAGATTACGTTGCAATCATTGCAAAAAGCGAACAACAGATTCCATTATTAACAGACAAAACCCTACAAGCGGAATGGGCTATGTTACGCGCCGTTTCCATTGGCAGGTTAGATGGCCTAGATGCTTACAAAAAAGCATTAACCTTTTTGGTGCAAACCTATCCAAAAACCGAAAGTGCATCAAAAGCAAAAGCACAGCTAGAGGGTTTCGAGGTGTATAATGATCTTACGCCAGGAGATAATGAAAAAGCTAAACTCGTATTTTTACGAACTCCCGAGCTCCGTAAACAGTCTGAGCAAGACCTAAAATGGATTGAAAAATGGATTAAATCTAAAGGAATTGGCGAGCATCTACAGGTTTCTATAGATGTTTTTGAACGCGACATAGAAACGTTGGTCGTTCATGGATTTCGTTCTGAACTAAGTGCAGGAGAAACCCGTAACCTAATGAAAGCGAGCAACCCACGTTTGATGGAAACCAAAAATATCGTAATTTTGGCGTCCAATTATAGGAATGCGCTTGTAAGTAAACGCTTAGAACAATTGGAGAAGAATTAAGAAATGTTTTCAGATAAAAAACAAAAAAATATGGACTCAAATAAAAACGCAGTAAAAATCAATTTTATTGAGCCTAACACGCGTATCATTGGTGAAATTGAATCAAAATCAGATTTCCGTATTGATGGAAGTCTTGAAGGAAAAATAAACACTTCGGGGCGCGTTGTTGTGGGTAAAGAAGGAAGTGTGCAAGGTGAGGTGCATTGTGGTTATGCAGACATCATGGGTAACTTTAACGGTAAATTATTTGTTAATGGTTTGCTTACCATAAAGTCTGACGGAATCATCGAAGGGCAAATTACGGTAGGGAAACTTGCAGTAGAATCTGGTGCAACACTTAATGCACAATGTAGTATGAAATCTGCTGCAGTAAAGTCTATTATCGATGAAGAGCCCAAAAAATCCGAAAAAACGGCCTAAAGCTTGGGCTGTACTTTCTGGAGTAGCCATTCAAATGGGCGTTTCGCTCTATTTGGCCTCACGTGCTGGCAAAGCACTTGATGCCCATTGGGACACCGGCAAAACTTTTACACTTATCATTTTAATGCTCGTGCTGTTTTTGAATATGTACTGGCTTGTCAAATATCTAGAACGTTTTAATTCGTGAAGCAATCGCTTTGGCATTTAGGTCAACTCATGGCCTTAGTTCTTATTGTTGGTAGCATTCATTTAGTTACTATACTTAATTGGAATTATTCTTTTGATACAACAATCCTTTTGCAACTATATGCCGTAAACTTTGGGATGGCTATATCTGGTTATGCCATGATTCGATTTGCGTATTGGTTGAAATCACAAATTGAGGGGTTTGTGTTTCTATTGGGTAGTTTTATAAAGTTTGGTGTGCTTTATGGGCTTTTCTTAGCAAACGAATCACCCGCTATACAGGATTCCAAACAGGCATTTTTACATCTTTTTATTCCCTATGCCATTTGTCTCATTTGGGAAATTGCGACATTGTCCAAAATCTTAAATCAAGCACCTGAAAATTCTGTGTGATTTTCACATCATTTACTTTTTTT
>CATAMV010000042.1 GCA_949487855.1 Bacteroidota bacterium | reverse complement strand
TCGAAGAACGGAAGAGAATCGGAATCGAAACGCTTAGGCGTAAAGATTTTTGGTGGACAACAGGCTATCGCTGGGAACATTATTGTTCGTCAACGCGGTACGGCACACCACCCAGGAGACAATGTATATTTAGGTAAAGACCACACACTTCACGCTAAAGTGGACGGTGTAGTGCGTTTTACCAAAAAGAAAAACAATCGCTCGTATGTTTCTGTAGATCCTATTCAGGCCTAAACAGTAAACTACAAGAAAAAACAAAACCCCGCCATTGGCGGGGTTTTTTGGTTTTAGTCCCTAATTATTTTAAATGAATGGATATTTCAATTTTCCTCTACAATCAAAATATACAACCCTGTGGGAATTTTTGAAATGTCAATGGTGTAATTCATTAAAATTCCTTGTTGTACAATTTTAGATTCAAAATTTAAGAGAGTAAAGGGTAATTTGTCATTAATAATATTTCCAACCTTCACAAAATCTCGAGCAGGATTTGGATACACATATGGCAGGTCAGTTAGTCTTGAAGGGTTTTCAAAACTTTTGTTGCTACATGAATTTTTGATGTATACCTCTAAATCATCTGCGTCATGAACTTTTTTATACCCAAACCCCTTTGCTTTAGTTAAAAGTTCGCAGGCCTTATCATATTCTCCAATGTCGTGATACACTATGCCAAGATTTTTATGTGCAAAGGAGTTATTTTCATTCAATGCTATGGCTTGCTTCAAATCCGCAACACCCTCAACGGTCCTTCCAAGCTTATGGAGAATATAGCCTCTTGTAGTCCTGAGGTCTCTTTCTAAGCGCCCATCGCTGTGATTCAATATACTTTTTTCGTTGTCAAATGCGAGATTAATGTGTTTTAACGCTTGTTCATATTCTTCAAAATCCGAACATAAAACACTTAAAAGACGATGTGCAAAAGGATGTTTTGGCTTATGCTTTAAAACAAAATCCAGGTATTTTTTTGATAGACGAAAACAGTTGTTGACAAACAAGTGTGCTCCTAAGTTGTAATATAACCGCATATTATCAGGAGCTACTTTAATTGCTTTTAGCGAGAAATGAAGAGTAGCATTTTCCATTTCATATCGGACAAAAATACTAGATATTGCATCGTACACATTAGATAAAAGTTTATTTTTTATAGATTCTGGCGCCTCACTTTTGGTAATATAGTGTTGCAATCTTCTTAAATCATGATGGGCTAGGGTGTAATTACCCAACAGGTATCTTAGTATGGCACGTGAATAGTGATTCTTAAGCCCTTTTAAATTCCCTCCCGAATCATTTAGCTTTTTAAGTTTTTCAAGCGCTTCCCTTATTTTTTGTTCATTTTTGGCATTATAAACAAGCTTATGATCTGTTCTTTTTTTGAGCCTCCCTTTTAAGAATTCCCAAGTAGTTATTATTTCACCCTCTCTATTGTATTTATAAGCTTGCCCGTTGAACCTCCCATTAGTATAGTAAAACTCCTCGTCTAACTTTCCATTCTTGTAATATGA
>CATAMV010000041.1 GCA_949487855.1 Bacteroidota bacterium | reverse complement strand
TACCTCCAAATTCTTTTTTCCAGTCAGGAGTAGTATAATACAATAGGTTTAATACTCGCCATTTGTCTCTTTTTTGATCATGAGAATTATCTAAATGTGGCTTTAAAAATTGATTTTCGTTCATAGATGAAATACCTCCGGCATATAATGAAGCATCTGCCGAACATTCCTCAATATCACAAATTTCCTTTATCACTTCGACTACTCGTTTATCTTGAAACGCATAAATTATATCTGCTATAAGTGGTTTGTATGCATCCATTTGAACACCAACATATTTATCTTCTCTAAGGCTTTTTTTGAGTACCATTTCAGAGTTTTCAGGGAATACATCATTAATTTTTCTACATAAATCATCGGGTAGTAGGTTGTCGATATAAAAAAAACGAACCCCGTGACTGTCAGCGTTAAAGTCTTTACGAAGCGCCGCTTTGTGTCTTTCTAGTTTTGAAACTACTTCAGAAGCGATTTCTTTTCTTCCTAATCCCATTTTTATGTAAGCTCTATTCTACAATTTTGTCTGTATGCAATATACTAGAAATAGCAAATTGCCCCAGCACCTTTTTGCCACTTTCTTTTTCAGTAATATTTCCATACAAGTTCAATGGTGGTTTTAGTTCACCAAAGCTGCTATTCCCAGTCCAAAAAGTATTACGGCTATTTTTGAGGTGTTAAATCTATGATTTTCAGCACTTTCGAAAAGTATAGTTGTGGAGATGTGTAACGTAACCCCAGCTACCAATGCCGTAATTTGAACAGCATAGGGCTGAAAAAATACTGCAGTTGCATTTAAGTAGCTTCCTAAAGGAGTCATTAATGCAAAACCTAAAAGCAACGCTATGCGTAACCTCATTGAAAGTTTTGTTTGCCAAAGTGTGGCAGTTAACAACATGGCAATGGGGAGTTTATGAACAACAATTGCCCAAAGTAATTGCGTGTGGTTATGAATGGGAAATCCTTCAATAAACGCATGTAATGACAACCCCAAAAACATTGCCCAAGGAAGTCTTGCATTTTTGTGAATATGTACGTGACCATGCTCAGCCCCTTTAGAGATGTTTTCGAGTACTACTTGAACAACAATCCCTACCAAAATCCAATAGCTAATTGAAGTATCGGCATGGGTGAAAATTTCTGGTAGCAAGGAAGTTATCGTTGTAGATAATAAAAAAGCACCACTAAACGCTAATAAGAGACGTAAACGTTTCTGAGGTTTTGATAGCCCAACAGCTACTAAAAAAGTTCCCAATAGAACCGACAGAAAAGGAAGCACTATATTCATTTTTGTAATACTAAGATAAGGCGTTCAGCAGTTTCAGCGTTAAATGGTTTTAATGAATAATTACCAAATACTTTTGTAATATGAAATCCTACAGCACTGCAAATTTTCTCAAAGTCAATACGTGTTAACCCGCGCACACGTTCCGTAAAAGTATATGCTTTTCCTTCGTGAGAAAACGAAATATCTTTTTTAATCCAATCGTTTTTAAAACTACGTTTTAGCGTGAATTCAATACTGCCTTTAGTGACAACCTCGTCAGAAACCAAATGCTTTTGTATCTGTGAAACATGTAAAAAGTCAATAACAGCAACCCCACCAGGCACCAAATTATCATAAAATGCTTGTATGGCTCTGGTATTATCTTGCAAATCATCAAAATATCCAATGCTTGTAAATAGATTGAGTACGATATCAACTTGTGTGTTTAGACCAGTTCGCATGTCATGAACGCCAAATGATGCGTTCAAAGCCTTGTTTTTTGCTTCTTGTTGAGCGTAAGCAATGCTGTTGGGGCTCAAATCTATTCCTGTTACATCATATCCTAGTTCGGATAAAAACAACGCATGACGCCCACGACCACAGGCAATATCCAAAATGCTGTGTGAAGGCAAAATGGGAATTTCTTTAATAAGCTCTTTTAAAAATGATTGCGCTTCTGCAATATTTCTATCTTGATATAAGGTGTGGTAAAAAGGGGTATCAAACCACGTTTTGTACCAAGCAGGATTATCTTCCATCATCGTGCAAATTTAAACTATTTTAGCCCTATGAATAACAACAATCAGGATTTGTTCCCAATGGTAGCCAAAACCCTCTTTGGCTTTGAAGAAATTTTGGCTAAAGAACTTAAGCAATTGGGTGCTCAGTCGGTTCAAGCTGGCGTTCGTAACGTTCGTTTTGTAGGCGACACAGGCTTTATGTACAAAGCAAACTTGTGCTTACGAACAGCGCTTCGTATCCTTAAGCCTGTTAGAAAAAGACCTATTTCGTCTGAGCATGATGTGTATAAGGTTATGCTTGATGTCCCATGGGAAGATTATATGACCAATGATCATACTTTTGCTATTCGTGCAACTGTAATGATGCAAAAAGCGCAAAACAGCATGTATGTTGCACAAAAAGCCAAAGATGGGCTTGTAGATAGGTTTCGAAACCGGACAGGTAGTCGTCCAAGTGTGGATAAAGATTTTCCTGATTTAAGTATTCATTTATATGTAACCGATACGTTTTTAGAGGTTTCACTCGATAGCTCAGGCACCTCTTTGCACCAACGTGGCTACCGTACAGCTACCAATATTGCCCCGATTAACGAGGTGCTTGCAGCAGGTATATTGCTGCATTCTGGATGGAATGGCGACACTAATTTTTTAGATCCGATGTGTGGAAGTGGTACACTACTGATTGAAGCTGCCATGATTGCATGTAATATCCCACCAAGTCTTAATCGCAAGGAGTTTGCGTTCCAAAAATGGCTTGACTGGGATGATGATTTATATACTAAGATTGAGGAGTCAGCATTAAAAAAAGTTCGTGAATTTCCTCATTCAATAGTGGGATATGACAAAGCACCATCTGCCGTGCGCAAAGCCCAACAGAATGTCCAAAACGCAAATCTTTCTGAGTTTGTTACCATTTCGCAGCAGGATTTTTTCCATACCCAAAAAGAACACGAGGAAAAACCGTTACATATGGTGTTTAATCCACCTTATGGAGAACGTCTTATGATTGACGTGGATGTGTTTTATAAACGTATTGGCAATACGCTCAAACAATCTTATGCGGATACAAACGCGTGGTTTATTACCTCAAACCTAGAAGCGATTAAAGCTGTTGGGTTGCGCCCCTCGAGAAAAATTAAGTTGTTTAATGGAAAATTAGAAAGCAAATTAGTGAAATACGAATTGTATAGCGGAACGAAGAAGATTCATAAATTGAAAATAAACTAATGTCTGTAAAGTCAAAAGCGTTACTACTAAACCTTGTAGTGTTTTCCGTGTTATTCTTGTTGTTTAGAGTTGGGATTGGCATGCTAATGCCGTTGCCCTATTTGCCGTTGCTTTTAGGTTCGGCGGTGTTGACAAGTTTTTGCGCGCCTAAATTTATAGCCAAGGACGATACGCTTTGGGTTAAATACCCTTGGAAGAAAGTACCTAAAAAGTTTTAATTACTTCTTGTAAATAGGGAGTTGATAACTTATGGTGTAATTTAAACCTGCCCCGTAAGGATTGTTTGTCAACACTTTGTTAAAGCCCGGTATAAATAGGTTTTCAAAGTTTTCAGGGTCTTTGTCAGATAGCAATCGATGCATTTGAAGGCTTATTCCCATGTACAGATTTCGGAACAGTTCTGCTTTTATGCCAAGTTGCAATTCAATCCAATGCCCGTCAAGACCTTCGGATTTTATTGGGGTTGTTAGTACAACGCGGTTATCCTCTTGCCAGTACTGATCGTTGTTTAGTAACGAGTATCCTTGCAGTGTTTGCGAATGTTGGCTAAATCCATACCGAAACCCAACTACAATAAGATTGTCCATTCCTGCCCAATTATCATATACATTGTAATCGATTCCTAATTTTAAGTACGTTCCAGAAGTTTCAAAATCAACAGCATCTCTGTCTATTTTTTTGGTTTCATTCCCAAGTTCTGCTGCAACGAAAAGATTACGTGAAAGACGATAATCACCCACTAGTTCAAGCCCTTGGTAGTCTGAGTCAATTAGCATACGGATAGGCTTGCTGATATCTATCCCCAAACGAATTCCATACCTAATTTCAGTAGCTAGACTGTCAGATTTTGTTTCACTTTGCGCCCAAAGACTACCGCAAAATAAAAGCATTAAAAAATTAATGTAAAATTTTAACATGAGTATTGTTAGTATCTGAAATTGAGTCTTTTATAATTTCTATATAGTTTATCCAAACAATTGAATTTAATCGTTCTGAACGTATATTTGTAAAGTTTTTTTGATACCCACACGCCCGACTTATAAATCGATCATAAGTTTCGTACTTAAATGTAATTTCTTCTTCAAAAGCAATGTCATTTTCAGTTTTTGTGAACACAAAAGCAGTCTCGTTTTCAATTGTTCTTAATGGAATGACAATAGAGTCGGTAGTGCCTTTATGGATTTCAGTCTCAAAGCCGAACCCTTTAACCTGTAAATTGGATGCTTCTTTCTTGATTTCAGGTTGTAATGCATCATAAAAAACAACAACCAATTGTGGTGTTCCTGGAGTTTCGGCAAGACAGATATCGTCAGGCTCACAGCCTGTTAGGCTACATAAAGCTAGTGCGAATAAGTAGGTGAGTCTTTTCATTTTCGTAATTCCAAAAGTACAATATTTTCTACATGTTGCGTATGCGGGAACATATCTACTGCCTGGCTAATATTTACTTTATATATTTCATTAAGCAATGCTAAATCACGTGCTTGAGTTTGCGTATTGCAACTGATATACAGTATTTTAGGTGTTTTTAATTTAAGTAATTGATTAATAACATCCTTATGCATTCCATCACGTGGTGGATCTGTGATAATGACATCCGCTTTCCCATGCCTGGCTACAAATTTGTCGGTAAAAACCTTGCGCATATCCCCAACTTCAAACTCGGTATTCAAAATTTTATTTCGTTTTGCATTTTCTTTAGCAGCGACAATTGCATCAGGTACGGATTCTACTCCAATTACTTTTTTACAGCTTTTTGCTACAAATTGTGCAATGGTTCCGAGTCCAGTGTACAAATCGTAAACAACGTCAGAATGTTTTAGTTCAGCTATGGCGAGAGCCTTTTTATATAGTACCTCTGCTTGAACGGGGTTTGTTTGATAAAATGCTTTTGGCGTAATGCGAAATTCTAAATCACCCATTTTCTCTGTTATATAATGCGTTCCGTGGTAGCGGTGAATTTCTTGATCGTAAATGGTGTCATTTGCCTTTTCGTTTACAATATACTGTAGTGAGTTGATTTTTGGGAAAGTTGTAGCCAAATGATTTAATAAGTCTTCTCTTGCTTTCTTGTCCTCGTGGAAAAACTGGATTACGACCATGATTTCCCCAGAAAGTGTTGTCCGAAGCATTAATGAACGCAAGAAACCTTCTCTATCTCGTGCATCAAAAAATGAAAGACCGTTTTTTCGAGAATAATTTTTAACTTCATTTCGAATACTATTGGGAAGATCGGGTTGAATATGACAGTACGAAATATCTACAATTTTGTCCCACATTCCTGGGATATGAAACCCCAGTGCTGTACGGTCATCTACTTTTTTATCTCCACTTATTTCTGCTGCAGTAAGCCAACGCCTTGCCGAAAAGCTAAACTCCATTTTATTGCGATATCCAAAGATATTTTCACAGCCTGTAATGGGTGCGTATTTAGGAGCATCCACCCCGCCAATTCGTTCAAGTGCATCGACAACTTCTTGTTGTTTGTGACGAAGTTGCGCATTGTATTCCATGTGTTGCCAGGTACAGCCACCACAGGTGCCAAAGTGTTCACATACAGCAAGTGTTCTGTCTTTGCTTTTGGTATGTATTTTTGCCACCTTTCCTTCAAGGTGTCTTCGTCGTTTTTTTTGAACGTTTACGTCAATAATATCCCCAGGAATTGCTCCCTGAACAAATACGACTTGCCCTTCTTCGGTTCGCCCAACACCTTTGCCTTTTTTAGCAATGCCGTCAATAGTAAGTTTTTCAATTGGGGGGATTGGTTTTTTTCTACGCATGCTGCAAAAATACGCATTGGTAAGCCAAGAATTGCGAATTTTTTATCAGTCAATTATTTTATTAGATTTATACATTAGAATATTGAAATCATTTAGAATGAAACATTTAAAATTAATTACCCTTTCAATACTGATATCATTTAGCGGTATTTATGCTCAACAAAATGATGAAGAAGAAAAAAAACCAACTGCACTAAGTACTGCACTTAGCGGTTTTTCTTTTCGTAGCATAGGCCCTGCTTTTATGTCGGGGCGTATTGCAGATATTGCAATCGATCCGAAAAATGAAAATACATGGTATGTTGCTGTGGGTTCGGGTGGTGTATGGAAAACCAACAACGCTGGAACCACATGGAAACCACTAATTGATAATCAACCGTTTTATTCAACAGGTGCCATTACATTAGATCCCAATAACACTAAAATGGTATGGCTCGGAACAGGAGAAAATGTTGGGGGACGTCATGTTGGTATAGGTCACGGTGTTTTTCTCAGTCGTGATGGAGGAGAATCGTGGGAGTCAAAGGGTTTGGAAAAATCAGAGCATATTTCTAAAATCATTGTTCATCCAAACAACTCAGATACCATTTGGGTAGCTTCACAAGGACCGCTTTGGAGTTCTGGAGGTGAACGAGGTTTGTATAAATCTACAGATGGTGGCACTACTTGGAAACAAACCATTGCCTTAGACAAGTGGACAGGAGTAACCGATTTGGTTATGGATCCTCGAAATCCAGATGTGCTTTATGCAGCAAGTTGGCAAAGACACCGCAACGTAGCGGCTTATATGGGCGGTGGACCAGGAACAGCTTTGTATAAATCTGATGATGGCGGTGAAACTTGGCGCAAACTCAAAACTGGATTGCCAAAAGTATATATGGGTAAAATAGGATTGGCCATTTCTCCTCAAAAACCAGAAGTATTATATGCTGCCATAGAACTAGAACGCCGAAAAGGTGCGGTATATCGTTCAGAGAATGGTGGTGAAAGTTGGATAAAGATGTCCGACACCGTTTCTGGTGGAACAGGACCACATTATTATCAAGAATTAGTGGCTTCGCCTCATCATTTTGATCGTATTTATTTGATGAACGTTCGTGTATTGGTTTCTGAAAATGGCGGCAAAGACTTCTATACCATGAAAGAATCCAACAAACACTCCGACAACCATGCTATGGTCTTTAAGGCCAATGATCCCAACTACATATTGGTGGGTACTGACGGAGGCATTTACGAAACTTTTGATGATACAGAAAACTGGAAGTTTGTGAACAATTTACCGCTGACGCAGTTTTACAAACTTGCCGTGGATGATGCCTATCCTTTTTATAATATTTTTGGAGGTACGCAAGACAACAATACCCAAGGAGGGCCTTCAAGAACTTTCAACAGAAATGGTATCGGCAATGCAGATTGGTTTGTGTTATTGGGCGGCGATGGACACCAGCCTGCTACAGAGCCAGGTAATCCACATATTGTGTACGCACAGTCGCAGCAGGGTAATTTACACCGTGTAGATAGAACAACTGGTGAAGCAGTGTACATACGCCCGCAAAACGGGCTAAACGAGCCATACGAGCGATTTAATTGGGATGCACCAATACTGGTTAGCCAACACGACTCAAAGCGTCTTTATTTCGGCTCGCAACGTGTTTGGCGATCCGACAATAGAGGAGACAGTTGGTCCCCTATTTCTACAGATTTAACAAAAAACGAAGAACGCCTATCGCTTCCTATTATGGGGTGTCAACAAAGTTGGGATAGTGCTTGGGATGTATATGCCATGTCCACCTATAATACACTTACTTCTTTGGCTGAGTCTGCTCAAAATGAAAACATTTTGTATGCGGGTTCAGATGACGGTTTGTTGCACACCACAAAAGATGGAGGTAATACATGGTCCACAAAAACGGTTGACAAGCTCCCTGGAGTGCCTGCAACAGCGTTTGTTAACGACATCAAGGCTGATTTATTTAACGTGAATGTGGCATATATAGCATTGGATAATCATAAGTACGGAGATTATGCGCCTTATTTATACAAAACCACCAATGGCGGAAAATCATGGAAATCTATTTCCAATGGAATTCCTGCGGGAACACTAGTTTGGCGTTTGGTGCAAGACCATATCAATCCAAATTTGTTGTTTTTAGGTACTGAATATGGCGTGTACGTAAGTTTAAATCAAGGAGGGGAGTGGCATAAATTCAGTAACGGAATGCCTACTATTTCGGTTCGAGATTTGGCCATACAAAAACGAGAAAACGACCTGGTAGCAGCTACTTTTGGTCGTAGCTTTTATGTGTTAGATGATTACAGTCCGCTACGTGAGATTACGGAAGAAAGACTTGCACAAGGCGCACAATTATTTCCTGTAAAAAAAGCATTGCAATATGTCGAAACCCGAGGAGGAACTTCAAGCCAAGGCGCTTCGTTCTATACGGCCAAAAATCCAACGTATGGCGCACAATTTACCTATTACATTGCTGAAGAAGTCAAGTCAATTCAAGCCATTAGACAAAAAGAGGAAAAGGAACTTAAGAATGCCAAACAGGACATTCCCTTTCCAGGGTGGGATGCTTTAGACGCTGAAATTAATGAAGATAAGACCTCGGCATTATTGCGTATTACGGACTCTAGTGGTGCTTTTGTTGCTGAAGTTTCGGGGGACTATACAAAGGGAGTTCATCGTGTGTCATGGGATCTGCGTAAGACCATGCCTGCAGCTGTTGATATTGCTTCAGAGAGAAGTCGTGGGCGTGGTGTACGGATGTATGTTTCAGAGGGAAAGTACTCTGTGCAGTTGTTCAAAAAACATCATGGAAAACTAACTGCTCTAGCGCAACCTAGAAATTTTGAAGTGTTACGTATTCGTCAAAATGTTCTGGACAACCCAAGTGCGGCATCACATGACGCATATGCAAATGACTTAAACACTCTTTTTGTTCGAGTTTCACAAATGCGGAAAAAGTTTGACACTGCCACAAAAAAGATCAAAGCACTTGCTCGTACGTTATCTTATACCCATGGAAAACAAAAAGAACTACATCAAGTGGTTTATGATTTAGACAAGCAGCAATTAGCCTTAGACAAGCTGATAAGCGGTAGTCCTGCCAAAAAAGAGATAGGAGAAAAAGACATACCGACATTGTCCTATAGGTTATCGGTTGCTTCTCGGGGTTTCTATAACAATACCTACGGGCCTACCAACATGCATATGGAAAGTTTCGAAATGGCAGTGAAATTGGTTAATTCACTTACGGTTAGCGTAGATGATTTAGCTGAACAGGTTGAAGAAGTTGTTAAAAAAGCTGAAGCCGCTGGAGCGCCTATTGTGCTTGATTGATAATATCATCTACCAACAAATCCACCACCAACGAGTAGCTTTTTATACCTGCTTTTTGGTGGTTTGCTTTTAGGTATTGATCGTAACTTTTTTCAAATACGGTCTCAAATGGATTTTGGTACTGTTCCCAAAATTCACGCAGGTCTTTAAAATGAGTTAAAACTCCTTTAGGAATAGCCTCATATTGTTCTTGTGCCAGCTTGGCATCGTAGTGATACAGGGTATTGACGAGGTACTGAAACGCCAATATATTACCGGCGTAGGCCACCACCAAATTTTCAGCATTCGTACTTACTTTAATACTGATATAATTTGCCTCATCTTCTGCTGAGTAGCCCCATTGATGTGCAATTTCATGACATCCTGTTGTAATAATTTTTAATTGTGGTTGGAGTGTGTTTACTTGCGCTTCATGCGTAAAGGGGTTTAAATACCCTCCAAAACCCATATAGCTTAACAATGTGGGGAAAAGCGTTGCTTTTGCTTTGCCGCTTATACAGGGAGGCCGTAAAGATGAAGAATTCATTGTTTCCGTAGCCAATTGCAACATCTCTTTTGGAGTTGCATCAATTCGTACTTTTTCTTCACTAGACGTGGCAAGTTTATTGTGAAGTACCCTCAACTGTTGTGCATAATGCGCAGTTGCTTGAAGTAGCTGTGCTTCGGAAAGCCTTTCTTGTAATTGACGCTGCTCACGCATGGAGGTTTTAAAGTAGTGTAAACCCCATGATGTGTAAAATAGTACTACAATCAACCCGAGTAGGGTTATCACGTACAAAAAATGACGCCTTAATGAAAACCTCCTTAACGACCAGAAACCAAAAAGAAGGGCAATACAATAACCAAAATCACCAACTGAAAATGGAAATCTTGCCCAAAGCCATTGATTTAAATTTGAAATATAAGGGTAAAAATGTCCAGCGTAGTACTGCTCAATCCAACTTGACTGCTGCTTTATCAGCGATAAACCAACAAAAAACAATACAACACCTAGTAAAAACCAGCGCTGTAATCGCCGTTTCATTCAGCGCGTACTTCCACAATTTCTACCTCAAAAACAAGTGTAGCATTTGGAGGAATGACTGCGTTCCCTTTGCCGTAAGCGATATCTGCTGGAAGGTAGAGTGTAGCTTTTTCTCCTTCTTTTAAAAGCGATAAGCCTTCTTTAAATCCTTCAATTAGCGAAACTTCAGGGTCAACCCGTGCTTCAATTGGATTATAACCGCCTCCGTTAGCACGACGAGAGTCATACATATCGTAGGCTTTTGCGACAGACGCTATAGAAGTGTCTAACAGTTTTCCATCTTCAAAATAAACGGCATAGTGCGTAAAAGCTGTAACACCTGGCACAACAGCTGTGCCATCCGTTTTGTTGGTGATAACATATGAAAGTCCGCTGTCTGTTGTGGTTGCATCTGCTTTTAATGCGCTAAGAGCCGCAACTTTATCTGATTTAACCTTTTCTAGTTTGGCAATTTTTGCTGCTTTACGTTCTTCAATACCATCAAAATAAGCATCAAAAACTTCATCTGCTTTAAATTTTCTTGCTTCGCTTCCTTTTCGGATAATTTTTACCGCAACAATAGTATCTTTTTGTTGGATTGAATCCACAACATTTTGTCCTGTAATTACACGACCAAAAACACTGTGCTTGCCGTCTAACCAAGGCGTTTCTTTATGTGTGATAAAAAACTGACTTCCGTTGGTATCAGGGCCTGCATTCGCCATGGACAATATTCCTGGAGCATCGTGCTTGAGTTCTTCCGAAAATTCGTCTTCAAAACTGTATCCTGGACCGCCTTGACCAGTTGCAGTTGGATCACCTCCCTGAATCATAAAATCAGGAATTACACGATGAAAAACAAGACCATCGTAGTACGACTTTCCACTATACATGCTATCTACTTGGTTGTTTGTTCCTTCGGCAAGGGAAACAAAATTGGCTACCGTAGTGGGTGTTTTATCGTATGTAAGTTGAATAAGGATATTTCCTTTGTTGGTTTGGATATCGGCATAAAGTCCTTTGTCTAATCCATTTTTAGATGTAGAACAACTAATTATCAAAATAAGACTCGCAGTGAGTAGTATGGTTTTTTTAATCATGATTAATTTATGAGAGTGGAAATGTACAAAAATTAGGGCAGTTACAAATTACCAAAATGCGTACGTAATGATTCAATAAAATAGGCTTCGGTTTTATCCAACGACTGTTTGGAAATACCTCCAGCAGCATTGATGTGTCCGCCTCCTTCAAAATAAGTTTTGGCAAACGTATTTACCGCTACATCGCCCTTGCTGCGAAATGAAAATTTTACCACGCCTTCGTTGCGGTATTCAATCATCAATACTGCTATTTGAACCCCTGCAACAGATAAGCCATAATTTACAAAACCCTCCGAGTCACCCTTTTGAAAATTGCATGCATCCAATTCGTCTTGACTCAATGTAATGTAGGCGGTGTTTACATCGTTTAAGAACACCATGTTTTGCAATGCAATACCTAACAATTTTAACCGATCTGGACGCGCACTATCTTTTATTTGTTCGTGAATAAAACTGTGGTTTGCACCGCGTTCTAGCAGCACGGCAACCGCTTTGTGCGTATTAGCGGTAACGCTTGGAAAACGAAACGATCCGGTATCGGTTAAAATACCAGTATAAATACAAGCTGCTACTTCTTTGTTGATCAGGCTAACCATGTTAAGTCCTTCAATAATTTGATACACCAACTCGCAGGTAGAGCCTATTGTGGGTTCTGAAAACATCAAGTCGGCGTAATCATCGGGCTCTTGATGATGGTCAATCATGATTTTTTTTGCTTTGCTTTCCGCTACGCGTTCGCCCAAAGCGTCAATGCGTTTTAAGGTATTAAAATCTAATGTGAAGATAAAATCTGCGTCTGTTACAAGTTTGTTGCCTTTTTCTTCTTCATCTTCATAAATTACTACATCATGATGTCCAGGCATCCAGTGTAAAAAACTAGGATAGTGATTTGGCGCCAGTACCGTTGCCGTATGCCCAAGCTGTTGCATTACATTTTGCCACGCCAATGTACTTCCCATGGCATCGCCATCGGGGCTTTTGTGTGGAATGATAACCATTTTTGATGGCACGTTTAGCCATTGTGTCAATTGATGTAGTTGCGCTTCGATCATAAAACAAAGATAGTTATTGTGGGCGTTTCTACGCTTTTTGTACATTTGATATTCAATCAATTTCAGTGCGATTATCATTTTCAAAACAGCGTAAAGCCCGTAGGTTTAACTATACTCCTCGATATTATAAGGGAAAACAGTCGGCAAACCCCTATTCATTTGGTTCTACTTTCGAACAATATAGAGATACACCAAATGCGAACGATTTTGGCTCACATTGGCGTGATGCACGGGCTATGAGCCGAAACAGAGGAAACAGAAAGGTTTCACCCCGTTTACTACTTATTATCATGGTTTTGTTGTTGTTAGCACTTTTTGTACTCGATTTTGACCTTTCTATTTTTTGGCGCATATGAGTGATATCATCCGATTGCTTCCTGACCATGTGGCAAATCAAATTGCTGCAGGCGAGGTAGTACAACGACCGGCTTCAGTAGTCAAAGAACTTCTTGAAAATGCCATTGATGCTGGTGCAACACGAATTTCACTTATTGTTAAAGAAGCTGGGAAAGCACACATTCAAGTTGTTGACAACGGCAAAGGCATGAGCGAAACCGATGCGCGTATGTGTTTTGAGCGACATGCGACATCAAAAATTCAAAAAGCCGATGACTTATTTAAATTAAAAACCAAAGGATTTCGCGGTGAAGCAATGGCAAGTATTGCCGCCGTAGCTCAAGTGCAACTAATCACGAAAACGAAAGCCGATGATCTGGGGGTTCGAATAGATGTTGAAGGATCTGAAGTGACGCAACAACAGCGTACTACTGCAGCCCAAGGCACTTCAGTTTCCGTAAAGAATCTATTTTTTAACATTCCAGCTCGCCGCAATTTTTTAAAATCTACACCTGTTGAATTTCGACATATTACAGATGAGTTTCATCGCGTTGCATTGGTGCATCACGATATACATTTTGAACTTTTGCATAATGGGGCGGAGGTTTTTCAATTGCCACCAACAACCCCCAGACAACGCATTGTTCATGTATTTGGGCCGAAGTTTGACGAGCGCTTGGTACCTGTTGATGAAGTAACTGAAATTTTGCAAATCAAAGGGTTTGTGTTAAAACCAAGTTTTGCAAAAAAATCCCGGCATCAGCAGTTTTTCTTTGTAAATAATAGATTTATTAAAAGTGGATATTTGCATCATGCCGTAATGGCAGCTTTTGAGGGATTGCTTTCCCCAAATCATCAGCCAGGATATTTTTTGTATTTAAGCGTGCCACCAAGCCAGTTGGACATCAATATTCATCCCACAAAAACAGAAGTTAAATTTGAGGATGAGCACGCACTTTTTGCAGTGCTTCGCGCTGCTATTAAGCACAGTTTAGGTCAATTTAGCGTGGCTCCTGTTTTGGATTTTTCCAAAGATAGCACCTTGGACACCCCCTATGAGCAGCACAAAGCCTCTCCTGTTGCACCTCGGGTTTCAGTAAATCCAGATTTTAATCCATTTGCTCATGCATCGAGGTCACAACCCTCTAAAAAATCGGTTTCCTTTGACGATTTTGATGCTATCGCAAGTAAAAAAACGGCTCATACCCTTTTGGAAACTTCTTCCAAAAAAATCGCTTTTGCGTTTCAGTTTGCTCATAAATACATTATTGCTCCCCATCAAAATGGGGTGCTTGTTGCACATCAAGGAAGAGCACACGAAAGGGTGCTTTATGAAGGTTATATGCGTACTTGGGAAACCAAAGAAGTACAATCGCAAACTTTAGCCGTTCCCTTGGCACTTACCTTAGATTCGCCGAGTATTGAGGTGTTAAAATCGCATCAACAGACCCTGTTGGATATGGGTTTTGTAATAGATAATTCCGATGAAGACACGATTGAATTTTCTGCCATTCCAGATGTTTTTGCCATTGAAGATATTCCTCATTTCTTACAGTTATGGCTGACACAAACGACTACTGGCACGGTTCATGCCTTTTTTCAGCGTGATGTTATGGCACAATCGTTGGCAAAACAACGATGTATCCCATCTGGACGCACTATGGAAACACATGAACAAATAGAATTGATACACAAACTTTTATCTTGCAAAGAATCAGATCGTACTCCCGAGGGGAAGGCAACATTTAGGATTCTAACTCCGCAAGAATTAGATCGCTTTTTTACACCATGAGAAACATTCCAGACATTGTAAAGCACCTGATTATACTCAATGTGCTGATTTTTATTGGAAGCCAGTTTGTTGGTGGTTTGGCATATGACGTTTTGGCACTGCATTACCCTAAAAACGATCTGTTTAGCGTATGGCAAGTGTTTACGCATATGTTTATGCACGGAAGTATTTCGCATATTTTGTTCAATATGTTTGGGCTTTGGATGTTTGGTTCGCCTTTGGCACAAATGTGGGGCAAAAATAAATTTTTGTTTTTTTACCTCTCCACTGGAGTTGGTGCTGCTGCATTGCAGCTTTTGGTTTATCACCTTCAAATTCAGGGTTGGGTAGATGATTTGCTTTCACAAGGATTTGTTTTTGATGAAATTTATGCCTCATTGCAGCAACAAACACAGTCTTTGTTTCATGTTAGAATGGTGGGTGCATCTGGTGCACTGTATGGTGTTTTGGTCGCTTTTGCATTCATGTTTCCGAATGCAGAGCTTATGATGATTTTTTTACCGATTCCCATAAAGGCAAAATATTTTGTACCGCTTATTTTAGTAATGGATTTATTTTTTGGATTTTCTTCATACTCTATGGGGCCTATTGCGCATTTTGCACATGTTGGAGGTGCAGTTACAGGCTTTTTAATTATGTGGTATTGGAAACGAAATCAATTTAATCAAAATCGTTGGAATTGATGGATTTGTGGCAAAACATACAAAATAGATATGCTAGATTTAATGTACTAGAAAAGCTTATTGCTGTTATGGCAGTTTTGTTTGTATTCCCGCTATTGCTAAATGTGATATTTTTCCTTTTCAATAGCTCCGCTTCAGGATGGTTGTCGTTTTTCGAACTCTCAGCAAACATTACTACGGTGCTTACACGTCCATGGACGATCGTAACGTATGGACTTTTTCACGGCTCATTGGGACATATTTTTTGGAACATGCTTTTGCTTTATGTTGCAGGAGGCTTGATGCTTAATTTGTTTCAAGAGCGCTTATTAATCAATACGTTTTTTGTGGGTGTGATTGCAGGCGGATTGGTATATTTACTCTCGTATAACATATTTCCTGCTTTTCAGACTACATCATCTATGTTAATTGGAAGCTCAGCAGGAGTAATGGCAGTTTTGGTGTTTATGGCTTCTTACATGCCCAATTCACCAATTCGTGTTTTTATGTTTTCGATTCCATTAAAATATATTGCACTATTGTTTATTTTTTTAGATGTGGTACAAATTCCAACTGGAAATGCAGGGGGGCATATTGCCCATTTAGGCGGTGCATTGTGGGGTTATGTATATCAACGAGAATTTTTAAAGGGCAACGATATAGGGGAGTGGTTTACCCGAATGGTGGTGGCATTTAAAGCTCTTTTTAACACCTCAAAAACAACAAAAAAGGCACCTAAATCCAGACGTAAACCTGCGAAATCATCTTCTGTAGATCAAAAAAAGGTCGACGCTATCTTGGATAAAATTGCGGATTCAGGCTATGAAAGCCTAACCAAAACCGAAAAAGAATACCTCTTCCGTGCAGGAAAACAGTAATTAGAATTCAAAAAAAGAGAAAATACAGCCGCCGTAATTTCTGGATTCTCTATAATGAGCAAGTGCTGATAAATCAATTTGTTCTGCGTGTTCAATGATGAGTAGTCCGTTTTTTTGCAAGGCGTTTTTGCTAAAAATAGTAGCTACTAAAACACGATATTCTTCAACAGTAAAGGCATATGGTGGATCGGCAAAAATAAAGCTGTAGCTGGTATATATACGTTCCAAAAAACGCAATACGGGCGCACGAACAACCGTAATAGGAAGTGCTAAATCTTCGCTAGTTTTTGTGACGTAATTTACACATTGGGTATTTTTATCAACAGCAATAAGCTGTTTTACACCGCGCGAAGCAAACTCAAAACTGATGCTCCCTGTTCCAGTAAACAAATCCAAAACGGTAGCTTCTTCAAAATCATATTGATGCATTAAGATATTGAAAAGTGCTTCTTTGGCCCTGTCCGTTGTGGGGCGTACTGGAAGGTTTTTTGGCGGTTGAAGCCGTCTTCCTTTTAAGGTTCCTGATATGATACGCATCAAACTAAATTTAACACACAGAAATCTTGGTGTCTATTTAACCTGCTCGTCTCAAATTCATATAAGTTCTCTGGAGATAGAAAATTCAAACTTCGAATAAATGTGTATAATTCTTTGTACGAAGCATCATCGGCAACAATATCACCCACTAAAAACAGCGGCACTTCGTTAGGGCTTAGTTTATTTTCTTTAGCTGAAAGTAATACATAATACGCCAGATCTTTTGGATTTGTTGCTTCAAAACAATTATAAAATTGAAGTTTTTTGTCGCGTAATAATGCCAAATGTGCATGTCCATTCTCTTTGTATAAGCTCCAAACTAACTCACCATCTGCTTTACTATGTGATGTTAACGCCTTTAGCCAAATACTCACAGCGTGATAGTATTTAAACGAGCCAAAAGTATCAATAAGCATATTGTTTATATTCACAAAGGGGACGTAAACAGCTACCCAATCGACACTTGGGATTATGTCATATGTGATAAAGTCGTTTGCTTCAAGCGCAATGTCTTTTTGCACGTATTCCTCTAAAGAGTTTTCTTCAAAAAGAGACCTGGGTACTAGAGTAACCAGATTATTTTCAACACTGCAGCGTACTTCTTTAAACGATTTTTCTGTTAATTCTTGCGTTTTAAGCAAACTGAAGATTTCTTCGTGTAGTTTTTCAATTGGCGTATGACTCACAAAAGTTTTACGAACTATTTCGGAAGCTTTCTTGGTTTTTGTGTCGTGAGTGAAAAAAGAAAGTCCACTCACATGCACGTGAATGGACAGAATAGTGTTGCTTTTAGACGCTTTATTCTTGTATTCCTGCATCGTAAATGGTCGGCCAATTTCCGTTGGTGCTGACCTCAGAAAGTGATCCCAAAATAATGGCTGGGCCATTCACACCATCTACAGAAATCGTAGCTTTTTCTTGTTCTAACAAATAGGAGTCTTGGTCATGAAGCACAATATCCTTATCAACACGAACCTCGAATACAGGAACTTGATATCCGTTTTTATCAATCACATCTGCTTTCATGCTAAAAATTGTATCGATGCCTTTAACAGGTACATGCGCCATATTTTTATAGTGATCGGAATTACCAAAAAGAGAGTCTTTTACAGACGCAAACCCAAGTGTATCTATAATTTGAACCTCGCGCAACATATCAATGC
>CATAMV010000040.1 GCA_949487855.1 Bacteroidota bacterium | reverse complement strand
TTTTTGAAGCAGGCTTGACCACAACTTCATCGGTTACAACTTTATATTCTGCGGGAACAACTTCTAAGGTTGTGTGCGCAGGAACTTCTAGTACTTGTACGGTTTCGATATCAAACGCGTCAGGTACGATACATTTTGCATAACATTTTCCCGGTGCGGGATTTTCAGGTAATTTATCAAGGTATTGTTGCTCTTGAGACTGTAAAGAAATTGCGCTACAAAGCGCAATGATTATATAAATAGGTTTCATATTATTAAGATTTGTTTAATGCTAATAAAACATTTTAATTTCAAAAATCCAAGTTTTTGAATATCAAAAATTAATAATAAAAAGGTTGGTAATTTAAGGTTTATTCAACAAATTTGTCTTTTTAATCTAAAATCTTATGAAAAACTTAATTTATGTTGTTACTGCATTATGTTTTATAACACACGTAAATGCACAAATTCCTAAGCTATTCAAGAAAAGAAAAGCGCCTGAAAAAGTAGAGGCACCAAAACCCAAAAAGGAAGATAAAAATGGTATAAAACCTTATGATAAAGTGATTACTGAAAAAGCAGTATCAGATGCAGGCCTGTTTGATGTTCACAAAGTAAATGATGATTACTTCTATGAAATTCCAGACTCGCTTTTTGGCAAAGAAATGCTTATGGTAACGCGTATTGCCAAAACAGCCTCGGGAATTGGCTTTGGCGGAGGAAAACAAAACACGCAAGTATTGCGTTGGGAAAAAGACGTAAAAAAAGTATTGCTTCGTGTGGTATCTCACCAAGTAATTGCAGCTGATTCACTTCCAATTCACGAGGCGGTTGTAAATTCTAATTTTGAACCTATCTTATATCGTTTTGATATCAAAGCCATTGGAAAAGATTCTATTTCGACTGTGATTCAGGTAAATAATTTTTTTGAGACAGATGTAAAAGCCATTGGTTTTCCTCAATCTAGGCGTAAGACTTACAAGGTATCGAGTTTAGACAAGTCGCGTTCTTTCATTAATACCTTAAAGAGCTATCCATTAAATGTAGAGGCAAGACATATAAAGACCTACAATTCAAGTGATCCACCTTCTAATTCAAGTACAGGGTCTATTTCTTTAGAGATGAGTAATTCCATGATTTTACTTCCAGAAAAACCCATGAAACGCCGTTACTTTGACGAACGTGTGGGGTGGTTTTCTCGTGGACAAACAGATTACGGATTAGATGTTCAAAAGAGTAAAACAGTGCGCTACTTAGACCGCTGGCGGTTGGAAGTTAAAGATGAAGATTTAGATAAGTTTATGCGTGGTGAGTTGGTAGAGCCCAAAAAACCCATTGTATATTATATAGACAGAGCAACACCAAAAAAATGGATTCCCTACCTAAAACAAGGTATTGAAGACTGGCAAGTAGCGTTTGAGGCTGCTGGCTTTAAAAATGCCATTATTGCTAAAGATCCGCCAACTCCCGAAGAAGATCCAGATTGGAGCCCTGAAGATGTGCGCTATTCTGTAATGCGTTATTTAGCATCTCCAATACCAAATGCCAACGGACCGCATGTAAGCGATCCACGCTCAGGTGAAATTTTAGAGTCAGATATTAATTGGTATCACAACGTAATGACATTGCTACGCAATTGGTTTTTTGTACAAACTGCAGCTATTAATCCTGAGGCAAGAGGGGTTGAGTTTAAAGAAGAAATTATGGGACGACTCATCCGATTTGTATCCGCACACGAAGTTGGACATACCATAGGATTGCCCCATAACATGGGAAGCAGTGTTGCCTATCCTGTAGATTCTTTGCGTTCGCCTTCTTTTACCAAAAAATACGGTACGGCACCCTCCATAATGGATTATGCCCGATTCAATTATATAGCTCAACCTGGTGACGGCAATGTGTCGCTTATGCCTGATATTGGCATCTATGACATACACGCCATACGTTGGGGCTATCGTCCAATTCCATCTGTAACAACATCGGAGGATGAAAAAGAAACACTTGACCAATGGATTTTAGCACATCAAGATGATCCTATGTATCGCTTTGGAAGCCAGCAATTTGGAAATCCTATAGACCCGAGTTCTCAAACAGAAGACTTAGGAGATGATGCTATAAAAGCAAGTCAATATGGAATTGCAAACCTAAAACGCATTGTACCTAACCTGATAGAATGGACTGCCGAAGACGGAAAAAACTATGAGGATTTACAAGATTTATACAATCAGGTATTGAGCCAGTTCAATCGATATATGGGCCATGTGGCAGCTAATGTTGGTGGTGTGTATGAATTCTATAAAACATATGACCAAGAAGGCGCCGTATATACCCATGTGGATAAAAGTCATCAACAGTCATGTTTGCAGTTTTTACAAAACGAGCTTTTTTCAACGCCAAAGTGGATACTTGACAAAAATATTTTTAATAAAATTGAGTTTGCAGGTGCTTTAGATCGTATGCGAAGTATTCAAACAGGAACATTGAATCGATTATTAACCTTTGACCGGCTGGCACGCATGCTTGAAAACGAAGCATTGAACGGCAATGCTGCTTATTCGCTAACGCAAATGATGAGCGAATTACGCAAAGGGGTTTGGACAGAACTTTACAATAGCAGTACCATCGATATGTACAGACGAAACTTACAACGTGCCTATATCGACCGCCTAAAATATCTTATGACGGAGGGTCAAGAACCGTTAAGTGGTTATGCTAGGCGGTACAGCAATCGCACACGAGTGTTGGTAAGCCAATCAGATATTCGTGCTGTAAGCCGAGCGCAACTGGTCAATTTAAAAGCAGCGATTGGAAAAAGTTTGGTAGGGGTAAAAGATCAAAATACCCGCTACCATTTACAAGAATCTATGGTACGAATTGATGCTATTTTAGATCCAAGTTAGTTAGATCTCTTGCAAGGTTTCAGAAAAGGCCTCGAGTGTATGCTGAAGGTCATTTTTTGTTATGGCATCATTTAAAAAATAACTTTCAAAAGCACTAGGTGGTAAGTACACCCCACGTTTAAGCATGCCATGGAAGTACTTTTTAAAGAAATCGTTATTGCCCTTTGCGGCTGAATCAAAGTCCACTACAGGCGTATCTGTAAAGTGTAGCGATAGCATAGAACCCAAGCGATTTATTTGATATGGAATTCCCTTTTGCTCAAGAAGTGGTATCATTTCGTTGTGCAAATACGCGGTTTTAGCATCTAAACTGCTGTAGGTTTCAGGGTGTTCATCCAGCAACTGTAGCATGGTAAGCCCTGCGGTCATGGCTAATGGATTTCCGCTCAATGTTCCCGCTTGATATACAGGCCCAACAGGTGCTAAAAAATCCATAATTTCTTTTCGTGCAGCAAATGCGCCAACGGGTAATCCGCCGCCAATCACTTTCCCGTAAGTAACCATATCGGCTCGAACATCAAGACGTTCTTGAGCACCACCAGGTGCCAGACGGAAACCAGTCATTACCTCGTCAAAAATAAGTACCGCACCGTGGGTATCGCACAAACTTCTAAGCCCTTCCAAAAAGCCTTCTTTAGGTAATATGCAGCCCATATTTCCTGCCACAGGCTCAACAATAATGGCTGCAATTTCTTCTGGGTTTGCTGCAAATATTTCGGCTACTTGTTCTAGGTTGTTGTAGGTTGCCAATACCGTGTCCTGTGCTGTTCCTGCAGTAACCCCAGGACTGTTTGGACTGCCAAAAGTAACAGCACCGCTACCCGCTTGAATCAAAAAAGCGTCCGCGTGTCCGTGATAACAACCGGCAAACTTGATGATTTTATCACGGCCCGTAAAGCCACGAGCCAAACGCACTGCACTCATACACGCCTCTGTTCCCGAATTCACAAAACGAATCTGATCCATATGCGGCGCCATAGCCAAGGCCAGCGTGGCGATTTGTGTTTCCAGTGCTGTTGGAAGCCCATAAGAAGTGCCTTTTTCTGCACGCTTTTGAATGGCCTCCACTACTTTTGGATGGGTATGACCTAAAATCATAGGACCCCATGATGCGATGTAGTCAATGTATTTATTTCCATCCTCGTCAAACAAATACGCGCCTTTGGCATGCGTTAAGAAAATGGGCGTTCCACCGACTGCATTAAACGCACGAACAGGCGAATTTACACCTCCTGGAATTACTTGTTTTGCCTCAGCAAAAAGGGTGCTACTGCGTTGATACTGCATCATTTTAATTTGAGCTGTTGTCCGATGGCCAAATCGGTTGAATTAAGGCTGTTAATTTGTACAAGATTTTCTACGGAAAGGTCGAATTTTTTAGCAATAGAATATAACGTATCTCCTTGCTGGACCATGTAAGTATGTTTTATTTTCTTTGTCCGTTTTGATGCTTTTAGCGGAGACTTACTCCCATCAAACTGCCATAATTCGTACCTTTCTATTAGAGAAATAAGTTTATACGCGTATTGTGGATCGGTTGCATAACCGGCTTTTTTAAGTCCATGTGCCCAACTCACATAATCCGTTTTTTTCATTTTAAACAACTTACTGTAACGATCACGATAGCGCAAAAACTCGGAGTGATCTCGGTATGATTGCTCAACTTTTTTGTACTTCCGAAAACATTCGCCTTTCGCATCGTCGTCGTGAGAAACACTGGGACCACGCCACCCTTTGTGGCATTTTATCCCAAAATGGTTGTTGGATTTTGCCGCCAATTCGCCCATACCAGCTTGGGATTCCAACAAACCTTGCGCGAGAGTAATACTTGCTGGAATACCGAATTTTTTCATTTCTTTTTGCGCCATTTCAGCATATTGCAGCACATATACTATCATACGTGTGTGTGCATCTAATTCTGCTAATTTTTTAACAGATTGTTTAGGGGATTTGTTTTCTATTTTTTTTGCTGTACGCTTTACAGCGCCTGAGTAAACCACCTTTTTTGAGCCACAAGAAATAAGAAAAAAGGCAACAAATAACAGACTTAGCCTACGGGCCACTGGAGCGATGAGCGTGTATTGAAACCCGCTATTCCTTGTGTCCCCCCCGTGTGTATTAAAAGTACTTTTTTTCCAAATGTCCATGTGTCGTCTTTTATCATTTGCACCAACTGAAACAACATAGGTGCGGTATAAATGGGATCTAATAACACCCCTGTTTGCTGCAAAACGTCTTGTGCAAAAACAACCAACGAATTGCTTACCTGCGCATATCCACGATGTGAAGGATGTTGCACTAGTGTCCAATTATTGTCAGTAGCAAATGTACGAATACGTGCTGTGATTGACACATCTTTTACCACTTGAAACCCCACAATGTGTTGATGCGTTTTACAAGAATTGGCTAAACCCACCAAAGTACCGCCTGTGCCAATAGCACAGCCAATCGTATCAAAAGCAGCATCTTCTGGAGTTAATATTTCTGCGCAACCTTTTACTGCTAACGCATTAGTACCACCTTCGGGAAGGATATACAATGTGCCATGTGTTTTTTGAAGTGCTAAAACGGTATTTCCTAGCTCTTTTTGGTGGTATTCTTCTCTGGAAACAAAAATGAGCTGCATGCCGTTTTGTTTACATGTTGCAAGGGTTGGATTGAGGGGTTTGCATACCAACTCTACCCCACGAACAATACCAATAGTGGTAATGCCGTAGTACTTGCCCATAGCTGCCACAGCGGCAAGATGGTTGGAAAATGCGCCTCCAAAAGTGAGCATAACGCGCGCATTTGATTCCCGAAAAGCTTTGAGGTTGTATTTTAGTTTGCGCCATTTATTACCTGAAGCTAGTGGGAAAACCAAATCCTCACGTTTTAAGTACACCGATATACCTGCCTTTACAAATGCAGGCAAGCCTATTTTTTGATTTATCGCAACAGGAAATTCCATATTCAAAAATAGATAATGATTGTTCAACAAATTTCTTTTGATTGACATTCATATTTTCGGCATGTTTTTTGTTTAATTTTATAAAAAATATATAATGAAACGGTTTATACTTTTCTCTACTGTCTTGCTCCTAACTTCTTGTGCTAGTATTCGTGTATCGAGTGATTATGACACGGGTGTAAACTTCAACTCCTACACTACTTATGCTTTTTTTAAGCCTGGCATAGACAAAGCTGAAATCTCTGATTTGGACAAACGCCGTGTGCTTAGGGCTCTCGAAAGTACACTTGCCACCAAAGGTTTTACCGCCTCAGAAACACCAGATGTTCTTGTTAGTTTCCACACCAAAGCTGAAAAAAATGTGCGAGTTAGCGAAAGCTATTTGGGTTGGGGTGGTCCGTTTTATGGTCCTTACGGCGGTTGGGGCTGGGGCTGGGGGTTCAACAGACCGTATAATGTAAACACTACCACAACAGGTTTACTTTACATAGATATTATTGATGCTGCAAGTAAAAAACTGGTATGGCAAGGTAAAGGCACTGGCAGTTTAAGCAAAGGGTCTCCACAAGAACGTGAAGAGCGTATTCTTAGTTTTGTAACTGAAATTTTGGGTGCCTATCCACCAAATACTAGTAAATAGTACACATCAATTAAGTTATTCCCCTGCGATAAGCACTTTAGCTGCTTCCAAAGCTTTGGAAATACCGCCGGGGTTCTTTCCACCAGCAGTAGCGTAAAAAGGTTGTCCGCCTCCACCCCCTTGTATGTGCTGTCCAATTTCTTTGATAATAGCATTCGCAGTTATCGTTCCATTTTGGGCAATTGCTTTAGACACATAACAAGTTAAAATAGGTTTGTCATTTTTGCGACTTGCAAGTACAGCTACAAAATCGTCACGGTTTTGCCCCAGTTGGAATAAGGCATCTTTCATGCTGGCAGCATCTAACTGTACTTCTTTTAGCAATACGGATTTACCATTTTGGACAACAATATTAGTTTCCAATTCCGAAATAAGCTGCTGTACAAATTGCTTATTTAACTGCTCTATTTCTTTACGTAATTTGATGTTTTCATCCTGCAAAGCTTGTATAGAGTTCACCAAGTTTTTTGGATTTTTCAACTGTACTTTAAGCTCGTTCACCATAGCGGCTTGGTTGTACATGAGTTTTTTGGCTTCGTCAGAAGTAACGGCTTCGATACGTCGAATTCCTGATGCTACCGCCGACTCTGCTTTAATGGTAAAATGCCAAAGTTCTGCTGTATTCGCAACATGTGTTCCTCCACATAATTCCATTGATTCACCAAAGCGAATGGTACGCACGGTGTCACCATATTTTTCACCAAACAATGCCATCGCTCCACTATCGATCGCCTGCTGAAAAGGTACATTGCGATGTTCTTCTAAACTAATTTGCTCTTGAATACGCGCATTGACAAATGCCTCAATAGATGTAAGTTCATCTTGCGTAAGCTTAGCAAAATGCGAAAAATCAAATCGTAAATAACCAGATCGCACCATTGACCCCTTTTGGGAAACGTGATCGCCAAGAATGGTCTGTAGCGCTTGATGTAATAAGTGTGTCGCCGTGTGATTACATGCCGTTGCGGTTCGTTTTTGCGCATCTACAACAGCGGTAAAAGTAGCATCAAGGTCTTTAGGAAGTTGATTAGCCACATGCACAATAAGGTTGTTTTCACGTTTGGTATCTGTGATATACGTCACATTTCCATTTGGTGCTTCCAAGTACCCCTTATCGCCTACCTGTCCACCACCCTCTGGATAAAAAGGTGTTAGATTAAACACCAACTGATATGATGCGCCACTTTTGGTTGTCACTTTTCTATAACGCACAATTCGAACTTTAGTTAATAGCGTATCATATCCCACAAACTCCTCCTCATCGTCACTTCTGATTTCAATCCAATCTTCAGTTTCAATTTGGGCAGCGGCACGCGAACGTGCTTTTTGACGTTCCATTTCGGCATCAAAATCAGCTTCGTTAAGCGTCATTTTATTTTCCGAAAGGATAAGCGCGGTGAGGTCAACAGGAAAGCCAAAAGTGTCATACAACTCAAAAGCTTTTGCTCCCGAAAGTTCTTTTCCTTTATTGCTAGCAATCAATTGATTCAACAATACCAATCCTTGAGACAAAGTTTTGAGGAACGATTGCTCTTCTTCTCTAATTACATTTTGAATCAGATTTTGCTGCGCTTTAAGTTCCGGAAAAGCAGCACCCATTTGATTGGTAAGTGTATCAACCAATGCAAAAATAAACGGTTGCTTTTGGTCTAAAAAAGTGTATCCGTATCGAATGGCACGACGTAAAATACGACGAATGACATAACCAGCGCCATTGTTAGAAGGTAATTGCCCATCAGCAATAGAAAATGAAACCGCCCTCAGATGATCGGCTATTACACGTATGGCAATATCGGTTTCTTCTTTGATGCCGTAAGTGGTAGCAGTGCGAGTTTCGATTTCTCGTATTAGCGGGGTAAATACATCGGTGTCATAATTAGATTGTACGCCTTGAACAACCATGCAAAGTCGTTCAAAACCCATCCCTGTATCTACATGTTGTTCGGGTAATTTTTCGAGTGCGCCACTCGCTTTTCGGTTAAATTCAATAAACACCAAATTCCATACCTCCACCACTTGTGGGTGATCTTGATTTACAAGTTCAGCTCCAGAAACTTTTGCTTTTTCTTGTACGCTTCTAATATCCACGTGGATTTCAGAGCATGGACCGCAAGGACCTTGGTCGCCCATTTCCCAAAAATTATCTTCTTTAGATCCCATTAAAATACGTTCTGGAGCAATATGTGCTTTCCAAAATGCGATGGCTTCATTATCGGCATCAAGTCCTTCAGCATCGTCTCCTTCAAAAACAGTAACGTACAAATCTTTTTTATCAATTTGCATGACTTCAGTTAAGAATTCCCAAGCATAGGCGATGGCTTCTTTCTTAAAATAGTCGCCGAAGCTCCAATTGCCTAGCATCTCAAACATGGTGTGGTGATAGGTATCTTTACCTACTTCTTCCAAATCATTGTGTTTGCCCGAAACGCGAAGGCATTTTTGGGTGTCGGATACGCGAGTGTCTTTTGCTTTTTTATTCCCCAAGAAGTACTCTTTAAACTGATTCATGCCAGCATTGGTAAACATTAGAGTAGGATCGTCCTTCATTACCATAGGTGCAGATGGAACAATTTTATGGTTTTTAGCAGCAAAAAAGTCTAAAAATTGTGTGCGGATTTGTTGTGCTTTCATGAAACCGATTAATGGTTGGATTGAATTACGTATCTTTGTTTAATACTCATTTCGACCGAGTAAAAATAGTACATTTTACTGAATGGCAAAGGTTAAGTATTACTACGATCAAGAGAGTCTTTCCTACCGAAAGATAGAAGTAAAAAACAGACGTAAAGTACGTAATGTATTTGCATTTATTGCTGCTGCAGCGATATGTGGTGTTGGTTTCATGTTTTTTTTATTGTCAACACCTGTTTTGAGCACACCCACTGAAATTTCACAAGCACGCGAATTGGAAAATTACAAGCTGAATTATGAGCAATTACAGCGTAAAATGACGCAAGTAGAACACGTTCTAGACCATTTACAAGAACGTGATAATCAGATTTACAGAGTAATTTTTGAAACCAATCCCATTTCAGAAGATGTGCGAAAAGCTGGATTTGGAGGTGCTAATAGGTATAAAAACCTAGAAGGGTTTACCAATTCTGATGTCATCATTAGTACTACTGAAAGGCTTGATATTTTGTCTAAACAAATGGTTGTACAGTCAAAGTCTTTTGACGAAATACAACGCCTTGCACTAGACAAAGAAAAACTTCTAGCAGCCATACCCTCTATCCAACCCATTACAAATAATGATTTAACACGAATGGCTTCTGGATATGGATGGCGTACCGATCCATTTACCAAAGCACGAAGACGCCATAAAGGAATGGATTTCACAGCCCCACGAGGCACACCCATATACGCCACGAGCGATGGTGTCGTGAAACGCGCAGATAACCGAGCGTCTGGTTATGGAAAACATGTCCGAATAACACATGGTTTTGGGTACATGACACTTTATGCGCATTTAAGCGGATACAATGTTAAACGTGGACAACGCGTAAAACGTGGTGATATTATTGGGTATGTAGGGAATACGGGGCGTTCGCAAGCACCTCATTTACACTATGAAATTCATAAAGATGGCAAAGCAGTAAATCCGATTAATTTTTACTCTGGAGATTTAAATCCTGTTGAGTTTGAATCAATGTTGGAAGCTGCAAGTAGAGAAAACCAATCGCTTGACTAATGCGCCATCAACTCCCCCAAAAATTATATTACAGCATTGGCGAAGTAGCGGATGCCTTTGAAGTAAAGCCTTCGCTTATTCGTTTTTGGGAAAAAGAATTTCAAATAATCAGCCCTAAAAAGACACAAAGTGGTACACGAAAATTTTCTGCTAAAGACATAGAAAAGTTTGAATTGATATACTTTTTGGTTAAACAGCGTGGCTTTACACTAGAGGGAGCTAAAAAGCAATTAACTAAAGGAAGTAAAGGAAATTTAGAAGTGCTAAAAAAATTGCAAAAAATACGTCAAGAACTACTTCGGATAAAAGCCGAGTTATAGCTACTTCTTTCTTATAAAAATATCAATTGTTACGCCAGAGAAATTATACTCAGCGCGAATCTTATTTTCCAAAAAACGCTTGTACGGATCTTTCACGTACTGTGGTAAGTTGCAAAAAAATGCAAATTGCGGATGAGGTGAATGTAATTGTGTTGCAAATTTGATTTTAACGTACTTGCCTTTAAGAGCTGGAGGTGGGTTTTTTTCAATAACAGGAAGAATATAATCGTTTAGTTTTCGAGTTGGGATCCGTTGCGAGCGTCTTTTATAGACATCAACTGCCGTTTCTATTGCTTTGAAAACACGTTGTTTTGTCAGTGAGGAGATGAAGACAATGGACACATCCACAAAAGGGGCAATTTCAGCTCTAATTTGTTCCTCAACCTGTTTTGTAGTCATGGTGTCCTTATCGACTAAATCCCATTTATTTACCAAAATAACAACACCCTTGTGGTTGCGCGCTGCCAACCAAAAAATATTTTTTACCTGCGAATCAAAACCACGAGTTGCATCATACACAAGCAAACAGACATCAGAAAACTCAATGGTCCGTAAGGCACGCAGTACAGAGTAAAATTCAATATTAGCTTTCACTTTTGCCTTTCTACGGATACCAGCAGTATCGACCAAACAAAAATCAAATCCGAAGCGATTGTAAACCGTATCTATACTGTCACGAGTAGTCCCTGCTTCGTCTTTTACAATGTTACGAGGCTCGCCAATAAGTGCATTTACAAATGAAGATTTTCCTGCATTGGGTCTACCAACTACTGCAAACCTTGGGAGGTCTTCGGGAAGGTTATTTGTTAGTTCCGGAAGGGACTCAACCAAAGCATCAAGTAGTTCTCCTGTACCACCACCATTCATGGCAGAAATATGGTATAAATTATCCATTCCTAATGAATAAAACTCAACGGTAGCTGCAACACGTAATGCGTTATCAACTTTATTAACGACTAAAAAAACAGGTTTTTGGGACTTACGAAGAAGTTTAGCAACTTCCTCATCCATAACATTTGCACCTACTTCCACATCAACTAAAAACAGAATAGCATCTGCTTCAGCAATGGCGATTTCTACCTGTTGGTCAATTTCTTGTTCATACGCATCATCGCCGCCAATCACATAACCTCCTGTGTCTATGAGCGTAAACTCGCGACCGTTCCAATCGGATTTGCCGTAATGCCTGTCGCGGGTAACCCCACTTGTTGGATCAACAATCGCCTCTCTGCGTTGCACCAATCGGTTAAACAGCGTAGATTTTCCCACATTTGGTCTGCCAACAATAGCTACTAGATTTCTCATAATAATTTGTGCAAAGGTAACTTAGTCTATGGTCAATAACCAAAACGTTTTAAGGCGTTTGAATTTGATCTCCAATCTTTACTGACTTTTACAAACAATTCAAGGTGAATTTTCTTATCAAAAAAACGTTGCAAATCTTTTCTGGCAAGTGTACCTACTTTTTTGAGCGCCGCGCCTTTGTGACCTATCAATATGCCTTTTTGTGATGAACGCTCTACGTAAATAATGGAGTTAATTTTGATAATATTTTCTTCTGCTTTAAACGATTCTGTTTCAACCTCCACAGCGTATGGAATTTCTTTATCGTAGGAACGTAAAATCTTCTCACGGATTACTTCATTTACCACAAAACGCTCCGACCTATCCGTGAGCTGGTCTTTTGGGTAGTATGGCGGATGTTCTGGAAGCATATCCACGATATTTTCCACAAGTGCGTCTATTTGAAATTTTTCGAGTGCAGAGACGCTCCAAATAGCTGCATTGGGCAGCTGTACTTTCCACGCATTGATGGTTTCGTCAAGTAGTTTTTGGTTTCCCGTATCAATTTTATTTATTGCAAGAATAACGGGCTTATCGGTTTTGGCCAATCTTGATATAACCGCTTCACTCTTGCCCTTTTTTTCGCCAATTTCTACCATATACACCAACACATCGGCATCGTCAAAAACAGTTTGAACAGCTTCCATCATGCTTTCCTGGAGTTTGTAGGCTGGATCTATAATACCGGGCGTATCGGAAAGTATGAGTTGATACTCTTCTGTGTTTCGCATGCCCAAAATCCTGTGTCGGGTTGTTTGCGCTTTGGAAGTAGTAATTGAAAGCTTTTCACCCAAAATGGCGTTGGTCAAGGTAGATTTACCCACATTTGGACTTCCAATAATATTTACAAAACCTGCTTTATGCATGGTGCAAAGGTAATGATTGCAAAAGAGGTATTGCCATATCGGGGAAGTTTTGTATTTTTGCAGTTCATATCGCGGGATAGAGCAGTAGGTAGCTCGTCGGGCTCATAACCCGAAGGTCGCTGGTTCGAGTCCAGCTCCCGCTACAATCGAGTCATCAGAAATGGTGACTCTTTTTTTTGCAGTAAACTCAGTTACAACAGAGTAATAAAGGTGTGTTGGCTGAGTGTTTAATTGTTGTTATTTCTAAGTTTTAATTTAAAAACCAACAAGGTTAAAAACCAAATATACACTAAACTGACAGTAAAAACACACTAAACTGACAGTAAAACTGACAGTAAAAAGTCAAA
>CATAMV010000039.1 GCA_949487855.1 Bacteroidota bacterium | reverse complement strand
GCAGATAAAAGCGTTAAGACGTTAGCTCGAAAAATTTCCTTTGATAATTCGATGCTTTTTTATTTAGACAACACAGACAATGAAAAGCAAAGTCCAAATGAAAACTACGCCAGAGAATTTTTGGAGCTTTTTACTATTGGCAAGGGTGAGCAAGTAGCCGAAGGAGATTATACCAACTATACAGAACACGATGTTGTTCAAGCGGCTCGTGTATTTTCTGGTATTAAACATAACCGAGATCGCGATGTTTACGATTCTGACACTGTAAAACAGCCGCATTGCCCTAATGGAATTAGCAAAGGCTGGATAAATACCAATAAACACGACTCTGGAAACAAAACTTTTAGCTATGCTTTTAATGGCCATATGATAAGTGGTGGTTCAAACCAATCAGCTATTGAAAGTGAGTTAGACGATTTTGTTGACATGGTGTTTGATAAAATTGCTACTGCAAAAAATTATGTGCGGAAACTTTACCGCATGTATGTTCGTAGTGAATGGGGGCAAGACGTCGAAGACGATATCATAACCCCATTAGCACAACAACTACAATCCAATGGGTACAACCTCCTCGGAGTTTTAAGAACCCTACTGATTTCAAAACACTTTTTTGATTTAGATGATGATAATGCTACTAATGAAAATATTGGGGGTATTATTAAAAATCCAATGCAATATTTAAACGAGCTTATTACACTTCTTGGTGTTTCAATTCCAGATGCAACAGCCACCCCTCCGGAATTAGGTCAAGATTTAAATAACTCGGTTGAGTATTACAATTTTTATCGTTTTTGGCATTGGTTTTGTCATTCAACTCTCTTCCCTGTATGCGGCATGGATTTTTTCGCTCCCAATACAGTAGCAGGCTATCCGGGTGATTATCAACCACCAGCTTATGATAGAGCGTGGTTTAATTCCAATAATATCATCGGAAGGTATAATATCATTCATAGCTTTCTTGGTAGGAATTATAACGATAATTACGGTAATGGCGTAAATCAAATCAAAGGCATTCAGACCGCAAATAATGGAAGTTCATACTACCAGCGAATTTGGACTTCCTTCAATGTGCTTAGCTTTTTTGATCAAAACATTTCAGATCCATTTAGTGCACAAACCATAATTGAGGAGTTAGCAGATTTGCTTTATTCAGAACCGATTGACGAAGACAGAAAAGCTTATTTCAAGTTGTTTTTAGTTCCACAAGGAGAACCAGACTACTATTGGTGGGAAGCATGGAACGATTGGGTCACTAATGGAAATAGCACCCAAGTTAAACTTAGATTGGATGATTTGTTATCTAAAATGATTAATGCAGCAGAATTCCAGCTCATGTAATTTTTTGTTATGAAAAGAAGAGATTTTATTAAACTTTCTGCAACTGCATCAGCCATGGGCTTGTTGCCTTCTGAAGTTGGAGCTGCAATGAAGTTGGCCAACACGTCTTTGAATTGTGATATATCGAATCGAAAACTAGTTCTTATTGAATTAAAAGGAGGAAATGACGGATTGAATACACTGATCCCCTACAACAATTATGGGTATTACAAAGACACGTTACGTCCAAATATTTATATTCCTGTAAACGATTATTCAAACCTTGCTGTAGATACATCACTAACAGGATCAAATCAAGATTTAGTTTTCAACCCAGCCTTGCTT
>CATAMV010000038.1 GCA_949487855.1 Bacteroidota bacterium | reverse complement strand
GTAAAAACATCTGCTCCTACAACGATAGCATACGCAATGCCAATAAGCGGTTGCAAATACGTAAACACGCCTATGGTACTGGCTTTAAGTTGTTTTAGTGCATATACATTGAGCAGGTAGGTCATAAAAGTTGTCCCAACAACGACATATCCAAACCGCCAAATGGCTTCAAAAGGAAGTGAAGCCCAAGAAACCGCATTAAACTCCTTGTAAGTTACAGGGAGCGACATCAAAAACCCAAACAAAAACAACCATTTGAGCAAGTGAACGGTAGTGTATTTCGCCGAAAGCGATTTCACCAATACCAGATACATCCCAAAGCCTCCAGCATTAAATAAAAAGAGTAGATTTCCCAATGGAATATTGGGTGCGTCCTGACGTATTTCACTACCAAAAAGAATTAACACCAATGCGCCAACAAACCCCAATGCAACCCCGATAATTCGTGGCAAAAGGAGCCTTTCTTTGATTAAAATAGCAGAAAACACAAACACTAAAATGGGCGTAATCGTAATAAGTACCGCACTATTTATCGGGGTAGAAAGCTCAATTCCTTTGAAAAAACAAAGCATATTGAGCGCCATTCCCAAAAAGGCACAAAGCACCATACGCGGAAAATCAGAACGATCAATACGCTGCATAGGAACAAAGAAACTAACGATCCAAAAAAGAGTGGTTGCACCTAGCAGTCGTACTTGCACAAAGCCAAATCCTTGAATATAGGTAGGCATTACTTCTTTTGCAATGGTATGGTTTAGCCCATAAATTGTGGTTGCACCAAATGCGGCTAAAAGGGCAAGTGTGCGTTTATCCATGTAAGGCATCCTTCATTTGAGCGACAGTAGCCTTACTATTTCCCAAAAAGATTTCATCGTTCCAGATTAATATGGGCCGCTTTAAACAACTGTATTCTTGATCAAGTAACGCCTTGTAAGTGGATTCCGTAAATGATTTCCCATCTTTTTTTAGTTGCGCATACACGCGCCCTCGCTTATTTATTAGCGTTTCGTAGCTGTGCGTATGGGCATACAAAAATGCCAATTGTTCAGGAGTTATTTTTCGGTTTTTTACATCTTGTAAAAAGGGAGCGTCCTTTATATTGAGCGCTTTAACAATCCGAACACATGTAGAGCAGCTTGATAAGTAAAGAAATGTATTTTTCATAGGAATACAAAGGTTACTAAATTCATGGGATTATATGGCATCTTTAGTCAAACTTAAATACATTTGCTCAAAATATAGCTATGGTAAAGAAAAATCTACATTTCAACTCCCGAACCATTCATGGAGGCCAACAGCCTGACAAAGCGTATGGAGCTGTTATGCCACCCGTCTACCTCACTTCAACCTATGCACAAACAAAACCAGGCGAACACCTTGGCTATGAGTATAGTAGGTCGCATAACCCAACACGCTCTGCATTGGAAGCATCGCTTGCAAGTATCGAGTCGGGGAAGCATGGGCTCACATTTGCATCGGGGATGGCTGCCATTGATGCGGTGATTAAACTTTTAGAACCAGGAGATGAAGTCATCTCAACAAATGATTTATACGGCGGCACGTATCGTATTTTTACTAAGGTATTTGCATCCTATGGCATCAAATTTCATTTTGTTCCGATGGGCGATATTGCAGCGGTTGAAAAACACATCAACGCAAACACCAAATTGCTTTGGGTAGAAACCCCAACCAATCCATTAATGCAAGTAATTGACATCAAAGCCATGGCGTCAATTGCCAAAGCAAACAACCTTTTGTTAGCCGTAGATAATACGTTTGCCTCCCCTTATTTGCAACGCCCTTTAGAATTGGGAGCAGATATGGTGATGCACTCCGCAACAAAATACTTAGGAGGACACAGTGATGTGGTTTTGGGTGCTTTGGTACTTAAAGACGACGATCTTGCTGATCGCTTGGCATTTATCCAAAACGCTAGTGGCGCAGTCCCTGGCCCACTCGACGCTTTCTTAGTGCTTAGAGGCATCAAAACATTACATGTAAGAATGCAGCGCCATTGTGAAAATGGACGCGCCGTTGCCGAATTTTTGGCACAACACCCCGATATTCAAACTGTCTATTGGCCTGGATTTGAAACCCACCCCAACCACGAGGTGGCCAAAGCACAAATGGATGATTTTGGCGGCATGATTTCGTTTATTCATAAAGACAATAGTCTCAAGAAAGCCACTCAAATCGTGTCTGCTTTACACGTATTTACCCTTGCAGAGTCTTTGGGTGGAGTAGAAAGTTTAGCAGGGCACCCTGCAAGCATGACACACGCCTCTATACCAAAAGAAGAACGCGAAAAAACAGGTGTAACAGATGGACTTATCCGTTTAAGTGTTGGTATCGAAGACAGTAAAGATTTGATTGCAGACTTGAAGGATGCGATAGGCTAAGTTTTAAATTTAACGTACATTCGATTAGCAATTTAAATCTTATGGAACATATTATCAATGGATTTTTGAGCGAAGTCAGCAAACGTAACGCTCACGAACCCGAGTTTATGCAAGCGGTTTCCGAAGTGGCCCAAACCGTATTGCCCTACATTGTTGCAAATGATATATACCATGGAAAAAACATTCTAATGCGTATGGTTGAACCCGAACGCGTGGTTATGTTCCGGGTGCCTTGGGTAGACGACACAGGCGAAATTCAGGTAAACAGAGGATACCGTATTGAAATGAACTCTGCAATTGGCCCCTATAAAGGCGGGTTGCGTTTTCATGAATCTGTAAACTTGAGCATACTTAAGTTTTTGGCGTTTGAGCAAGTATTTAAAAACGCACTAACAACCTTGCCCATGGGAGGTGGAAAAGGCGGCGCCAATTTTAATCCCAAAGGCAAATCTGATGCAGAAGTAATGCGTTTTTGTCAAAGTTTTATGACTGAACTGTTTCGCCATATTGGACCTAACAGAGATATTCCTGCAGGTGATATTGGTGTTGGAGGCCGAGAAATTGGCTATATGTTTGGGCAGTATAAACGTTTAAAAAACGAATTTACTGGCGTATTGACAGGTAAAGGTATATCATGGGGTGGATCGCTTATTCGACCAGAAGCCACAGGATATGGCGCAGTGTATTTTGCACAAAATATGCTGCATACCAAAGGCGAAAGCTTTGAAGGTAAAAACGTGGTTATCTCTGGGTCTGGAAATGTGGCACAATATGCCGCCGAAAAAGCCATTCAGCTTGGCGCAAAAGTACTTACGTTATCGGATTCCTCTGGTTTTATCTATGACCCTGACGGTATAAACCAGGATAAGCTGGAGTATATCATGGAACTCAAAAACATAAAACGAGAACGTATTCACAAGTACATAGAAAAATATACGACTGCAAGTTTTCACAAAGGCAAAAAACCATGGGGAGTAGCTTGTGCAATTGCAATGCCTTGCGCTACCCAAAATGAGTTGGGCGAAAGTTATGCAAAAGTACTTATTGCTAACGGCTGTTATTGCATTAGTGAAGGTGCAAATATGCCGTCCACGCCTGAAGCCATTTCACAGTTTCATGCAAATCGGGTGCTTTATGCTCCGGGCAAAGCCTCTAACGCCGGCGGCGTTGCTGTTTCGGGGCTTGAAATGGCACAAAACTCACTGCGCTACAATTGGACTCGGGAGGAAGTAGATCAGCGGTTGCAGGATATTATGGAAGACATCCACGACGCATGTGTATTGTATGGTACTGAAAATAAAACCATCAATTATGAAAAAGGCGCAAATATTGCGGGCTTTGTAAAAGTAGCTGACGCCATGTTGGCACAAGGGGTTGTTTAGCATACCACAACAGCTTATTCTACGTTTTGTTTATGATGAAGTCTAGTTTTTTAGGGATTCTTTTTGTTGCTGTTTTATGCGCTTCTAATTCTTTGGCACAAAGTCAACAGTGGGATTCCATGTATTCTTACTCCAATACTTCGGTTGGAACAACATATAACCAAACCGTAATTGCAGCAGCTGAAAACGCACTTTTTCTATATGACCCTATTCAAAATAGTACAGAGACGATCACTACCGTTGACGGGCTCTCTGGAGATAGCTTTTCGGCAATTGCTGTTTACAATGATAAAATTATTGCTGGATTTGAAAACGGGTTGGTTGCTAAAATAGACATCAACTCCAAAAAAGTTGATTTGGATAACTCCATAGAACGCAGCACTACAATTTCGGCTGACGAAAAACAGGTTAATCAAATTTTTATTGATCAAAATGTGGTTTATTTGGCTACTGGATTTGGTATTATTGAGCTAAACCCCACCACCATGGAATTTGGGGACACCTATTATTTTGGTGTTTCTGGAGCTAGAATTCGTGTAAATCAAGTGGCTGTTTTTGGGGCGTATTTATACGCAGCCACTCAGCAAGGGGTATATAGAACCTTACTTGAAAACCCAAACAGACTTGAATTTTCTTCTTGGGAGTTATACTCATCCACATCGGGTAATTGGATTGCCCTTTGGAGTCAAGACAATATGCTTTATGCAGCGAAAGATCAAGGAAATAAACTTTCTTTTTTTCTACTGGAAAATAGAATTCAACTAAAAGCTACATTCCAAGGGGCTGTGAGAGATATCGCTCCATATGAAAATGGTGTTATTATTACGGTGTCAAACCGTATTTATGATGTTAATACGTCATTTATAAGGACACAAACTATCGGAGATTTGGAAGGCGTTAAGTCAAACAGCTTTTCGTTTGGGTTGATGCTGAACAATGAGAGATGGATAGGCACTAAAACCAACGGCCTTATTAATTATAAAAGCGATGATAGTTTTGATTTTGTAAGTCCTCAAGGGCCGCTACGAAACAGTATTTTTGATATTGAGCCTTTAGCAAATGAGCTTTGGATTGCTCATGGAGATTATAGTTCGGTTTACAATCCATATCCTCTAGAGAAATATGGGATTAGCCACTTTACTGAGAATATTTGGGAGAACATTTCTAGCGAGTCTCTTTTTAGCGCGGAGAGTATTGTTAGGGTGGTTCCACACCCAACTGAAATAGGCACCTTGTATGTATGTTCGTTTCATGGGGGGATTGTGCCTCTTAAGGACAATGTCCCTACAGATTTATGGAATCAAACAAATAGCGGTTTGGAGAGTTTGACATTTGATGGCGATGTCATAAGCATACGTGTGCGGGATGCGCTTGTAGACGATAGCGGGAACCTGTGGTCATTAACGGCCTTTGTTCAAAATGGACTAAAAAAACGCACTCCTTCGGGGGAATGGACACCCTATGACTTGTCAGAAGTCGTTTTAGATTATAAGGGAGAATCAGGCTATTCCAATATGGAATTATACGAGGATAAAATCATTTTCTTTGGCGGAGTGAAAAGTGCCCTTATTGGGGTTGACATCACGCAATCACCTCCTCAAATGAAACGCCTCATGGGAGGAGACCTCGGATTACCTTCAGACGACATTCGCAGCATTCGCTTAGACAAAGATAACCGCCTTTGGGTAGGAACTCGAGAAGGTATTGCCGTGTTATACGCACCGAACCGTTTTTTTGAGCCAGAAACCCAACTTCGATCCATTGTAGTTGAAGATGGCGGCAACCTTCGTGAATTGCTCTCTGGGCAACTGATTACGGATATTGAAGTAGACGGCAATAACCAAAAATGGGTTAGCACAGCAACTTCCGGGGTGTTCTTACTAAGCCCAAACGGAACAGAAATTTTAAAGCACTTTACCAAAGAGAATAGTCCATTACCAACATCTTCTGTTAAAACTATAGGAATTGATAAAGTAACAGGAAAAGTGTATTTAGGCACCCTTAATGGCATGGTGGTTTATCAGGGAGACGCCTATGCCGAGTCTGAAGAACTCCTCGAACTAAACGCGTTTCCCAATCCCGTTAGGCCTAATTTTACAGGCAACTTGGTTGTTCGAGGATTGCAGCAAGACTCTCGTGTTAAAATAACCGATATAGCAGGAAATTTAGTTTACGATACTACAAGTGAAGGAGGCAGTATTAGCTGGAATTTACGTTCTTTTTCAGGACAACGCGTTCGTTCAGGTGTTTATCTCATTTTTGCTTCAACTAAAGACGGCCTTGATAGTGCCGTTAAAAAGGTGATGATTATAAATTAATGGAACAACCCACTCAAGCAATTGTACTACACGCCACGAAATACGGCGAGACAAGCGTGATTTTACACGCCTATACACAACAAGAGGGATTGCGCTCGTATGTGGTAAAAGGAGTTCGTTTAGCAAAGCGAAAAAAAACTTTTTCTATGGGGATGTTCCAGCCGCTCACACAATTAGAATTGGTAGCAACAACGCCCAAACGCGCAGCACTTTCAGTTTTAAAATCTGCTAAAATTATCAACCCATATACTACCATTTCAACCCAAATCACCAAATCGAGTATTTGTCTGTTTTTGGCTGAAATACTGCGATCTGTTCTTAAAGAAGAGGAAGAAAACGCTTCATTATACCATTTTTTGAAGCATGCCCTTATATGGATTGACACCCATGATAAGGTAGCAAACATGCACATATACATATTGATACAACTCACCAAGTATTTAGGGTTTTACCCAGATATTTCTGCCATTTCACAACCTTATTTTGATGTGCAAAACGGACAGTTTTGCCAATACGCAAACAGCAAAGAATGTATTGATGGAAGCGAAGTAGCTCTTCTAAAAACGTATTTAGGTATGAAATTTGATGCGTTGGATACGATTTCGGCCACCAACCAGGAGCGAAGAGCATTATTGTCGCTTCTTATGCAGTATTACCAAAGACACCTACAGTCGTTTAGAATGCCTAAATCATTAGATGTGTTGTATGAAGTATTTAGTTAACACGGTTTTTGTTTGCATTGCCTTTTGCGGTATAGCGCAACAGGTTGTGGTAAAAGATGCTATTACGCTGGAGTTACTCCCAGGTGTGAGTATTTATGATGTCGAAAAATCACATTTTGAAACGACCGCTGAGAATGGAAAAGCAAAGCTTGATAAATTTGAAAAAGGCGTAACATTATCTTTTTCTTACATCGGCTATGAAATGCAGACTTTACAAAAAAGCCAAATCAAATCCATGCAAGTAATTTGGATGACACCCAACACGGAGCAACTGGGTGAAATCGTACTTTCGGTTTCTCGCTCTTCTGGTAAAAAACAACGCCTCGCACAGCAGGTTGGAATCGTAACCGAGCAGGAAATAGCACAAATAAGCCCAGAAAACACAGCCGTTTTATTACTAGAAGTCCCCGGAGTTAGAGTGCAACAGTCACAGGGTGGAGGTGGTAGCCCAGTATTGCGCGGTTTTGAGGCAAATCGTGTACTTTTAGTTGTAGATGGAGTTCGTCTCAATAATGCTATTTTTCGATCTGGACATGTGCATAATGCCCTTTCTGTTGACCCCCTTACACTAAGCCGTGCGGAGGTTATTTTTGGACCTTCGTCTGTGGGTTATGGCTCCGATGCGCTTGGCGGTGTTATTCATTTTTACACCCGAACACCTCTTATCAATCAAAATAAAAAAGTGCGCCTTGCAGGCACATCTTCATATACATTTGCTCAGAATACATCTAAACAATCTGCAGTTCTTGAATATAGCGCACCAAAATGGGCGGTTTTGCAACAGGTATCGTATTCCCAATTTGGTGATGTTACAATGGGAAATCGACGTGTTCACGGCTATGAAAATTGGGGTAAAGTGTTTGAATATTCCCAAAATTCAGATACTAGCTATTCGGCAATGCCGTCTAACAACAATAACCCGAATGTGCAGCGTAATTCAGCATACGAACAAGTAGATTTATTGCAAAAATGGATTTATCATACCACCAATGGCATTAAATTTACGCTAAATCTTCAGGGTTCTCAATCTGGAAATATCCCTCGATTTGACAAGCTCTCCGAAATCAAAGATGATGAATTGCGTTTTGCACGCTGGGAGTATGGCCCTCAAAAACGATTGCTTATTTCTCCGCAAATTAGTTTTATTGGCAATAAGCCCTGGCTGCATTCTGGAAAAATAATTGCTGCTGTTCAATTATTAGAAGAATCAAGAATCCAACGAAAATTCACAAGTCTTAACAAAGAAACCCAACGAGAAAAACTTACCGTTTTTAGCCTCAATGCGGATTTTACAGCCAAAACACGGAGCGGACGTGATTGGTCGTACGGATTAGAAATGACAAGCAATAAAGTACGCTCATCGGCTTATGCACAAGAACTAGATGTGGTTGCTAATGAAATTATAGGATTAAAATCAAAAACAGCTATTCCAACACGTTACCCTAGTGGCGGAAGTACATATGCCACTTTTGCAGCATATATAAACTATAGACATGATTTCAACCCAAAAAGCACGTTAAGTATGGGCGCAAGACATACTGTAACAGAATTGGATGCCGCATGGACCGAGCAAGCACTTATTGACGCGAAATTGGCAAATGCCTATCAAAATCATCAATCGTCAAATGTTACATTAGGCTATAATTACAAGCCCAATTCAGAATGGCAACTCAAAGCTCTATTCTCCACTGGATTCAGAGCACCAAACATTGACGATTTGGGTAAAACCCGCGAGAATAATGGTATTTTGAGCGTCCCCAACATAGGGCTTACTCCCGAATATATTTATAGTACAGACATTGGCATTCGCAAAGAATGGGAAAACGGATCGTTTATAGAAACAAACGGATATTATGCGTTTGTAAAAGATTATATTGGTCGTGGACCTTACCCTATAAACCGTGATGTATCGACACCTAATGAAGGTACCATTATGTACTCTGACGACGAGGTAAAAACTACAGCAAATATAAATGTTGGGACAGTAAAGGTTTATGGATTTAATACACAAAGTAAATGGACGATTTCACCCCAAGTATCCTATCAAGGTTCGCTTACATACACACGAGGAATTGGAAACAACATTAGTGGAAATCTCCCATCTATTAATCCGTTGTTTGTTGTGCAAAAAGTGCTGTGGCAATTGCCCAAAGGCGAAATTTCTTTGCATTGGCATCATGCACAACGGAAAACTCCTGAAAGCTATTCACCTTGGGGCGAGGACGGGCTTCAAGAAACCCCACTTCTTGCAAACGACACCTTTGCAGGCACACCTGCTTGGCACCGCTGGGACGTGCAATTTGCACTTCCTTTGAATAAAGCACTAAACCTTTCTGGTGGAATTTTCAACCTGTGGGACACGCACTACCGCGAATTTGCATCGGGGATATCTGCACCTGGTAGAAGCGCAAAGCTTGTCTTAAGGTATGAATTGTAACGATTCTAGATCATTACAACATAACATTTTGCCCTAAATTAGTTACTTTCGCATGCATAATTTTAGCGCAAAAATTTTGTTTCCAACGTACTCGCATCTTGATTTAACTGCTGCAGCTGAAGAAATTGCTTCATTCTGGGACGAACACCTCGTTTTCGAGGCAAGTATAGACACCCGTGAAGGCAGACCACCATTTGTGTTTTATGAAGGACCACCGTCTGCAAATGGACTCCCAGGAATTCATCACGTTTTGGCGCGTGCCCTTAAAGATATTTTCTGTCGTTATAAGACACAGCAAGGGTTTCAGGTTAAGCGTAAGGCAGGTTGGGACACGCACGGACTTCCCGTAGAGCTTGGTGTGGAAAAAGAACTTGGGATTACCAAAGAAGATATTGGTAAAACCATTAGCGTTTCTGAGTACAATAATGCTTGCAAAGATGCCGTAATGCGTTATACCGATGTATGGAATGACCTTACCAAAAAAATGGGGTATTGGGTAGATATGGAAGATCCCTATATTACATACACCTCAAAATACATGGAATCGGTGTGGTGGTTGTTGGCAACACTCTACAAAAAAGGACTTATTTACAAGGGCTACACCATTCAGCCCTATTCGCCCATGGCTGGAACAGGATTATCCTCCCACGAGCTAAATCAACCCGGATGTTATCGCGATGTAACCGATACTTCTGTTACAGCACAATTTAAAAGCATAGACATTTCGCTTCCAGAAGTCCTAAAAGGGGATTTACCCCTGCATATTTTAGCCTGGACAACAACTCCTTGGACACTTCCCTCAAATACCGCACTTACGGTAGGGCCAAAAATTTCTTACGTTGTTGTACATACGTTTAATCAATACACTCACAAACCCATTCGGGTTTTACTTGCTAAAAAATTGATTGGAAAACAGTTTGGAAAAAAGTATGCTCAGGTGGAGATACAAAACGAATTAGCAACCTACGACAAGACCAATAAAACCATTCCGTTTTGGATTGAGCAAGATATTGTTGGCGCAGATTTGGTAGGCATTCAATACGAACAGCTTTGGACAGAAGCTCCTCTACCGTTTCAAAACCCTGATGATGCGTTCCGTATTATATCTGGAGATTTTGTTACTACAGATGACGGAACAGGAATTGTACACACCGCACCTACTTTTGGCGCCGATGACGCCCAAGTTGCTAAAGAAGCCACACCGCCTATTCCACCATTATTGATTTTAGATGAAAACGAAAACCCTGTCCCACTTGTAAATTTTCAAGGAAAATTTAGAAAAGAAGTGGGATTAGTTGGGGGGAAATTTGTCAAAAACGAATACTATCCAAAGGGTGAAGTTCCTGAAAAATCGGTTGATGTGGAAATTGCCATTCGATTGAAAGAAGAAAACAAGGCCTTTAAGGTTGAAAAATACGTGCACAGTTATCCGCATTGTTGGCGCACCGATGCTCCTGTACTTTATTACCCACTCGATTCCTGGTTTATTAAAGTTCAAGACCATAAAGCGCGTATGGTTGAGCTAAACCAAACCATACAGTGGAAGCCCTCCAAAACAGGCGAAGGGCGTTTTGGAAATTGGCTAGCAAATGCAAACGACTGGAATTTATCTCGCTCTCGGTTTTGGGGAATTCCGCTACCTATTTGGCGCACTTCAGATGGTGATGAAACACGGGTAATTGGTTCTGTTGAGGAGCTAAAACGCGCCGTTGACGAATCGGTTGCTGCTGGCTTAATGATGAAAAACCCCTTGGCTGATTTCGTGGCTGGGGATATGTCAGAACGCAATTATGAACCTGTAGATTTACACAAAGACACCGTTGATGAATTGGTGCTTTTAAGTGAATCGGGGAAACCCATGTATCGCGAAACAGACCTCATCGACGTTTGGTTTGATTCGGGAGCAATGCCTTACGCACAATGGCATTATCCGTTTGAAAACAAAGAAAAAATAGATGAAGGCACTACGTTTCCTGCTGATTATATCGCTGAAGGCGTTGATCAAACTCGCGGATGGTTTTATACACTTCACACCATTGCAACCCTTGTTTTTGACTCCGTTGCTTACAAAAATGTTGTTTCTAACGGACTGGTCTTGGACAAAAACGGACAAAAAATGTCTAAGCGTTTGGGCAATGCCGTGGATCCTTTTGAAACACTAAAAAAATACGGTCCAGATGCCACGCGTTGGTACATGATTAGCAATGCCAATCCTTGGGATAATTTGAAATTTGATTTAGAAGGAATTGAAGAAGTAAGAAGGAAGTTTTTTGGAACGCTTTACAACACCTACTCGTTTTTTAGCCTATATGCCAATATTGATGGGTTTATTTTTTCGGAAGATGAGATTCCAATTTTGGAACGTCCAGAAATTGACCAGTGGATTTTATCGGAACTACACAGTTTAATTCAAAACACCACAAAATTTTATGATGCGTATGAGCCTACGCGTGCTTGTCGTGCAATCTCATATTTTGTCACCGAAGACTTGAGTAATTGGTACGTGCGTTTGTGTCGTCGTCGTTTTTGGAAAGGAATCTATGAGGCAGATAAAATTGCGGCTTACCAAACCTTATACGAATGCTTGATGAGTGTTGCAAAAATGATGGCACCCGTTGCACCGTTCTATGCCGATAGGCTTTACCAGGACTTAAACAGCATAACCAAACGTGAGGCGGCCTCTTCAGTGCATTTGGCGTTTTATCCAAAATTAAGGTTCGAACTCATTGATCCCTCACTGGAGCAAAAAATGCAACGCGCACAAAAAATCACGTCTTTGGTGTTGTCGCTACGCAAGCGTGAAAAAATCAAGGTTCGTCAACCTTTGCAGCGTATTATGATTCCTGTGATGGATGAGGAAGAACGCAAACAAGTAGAGGCGGTATCAACCCTTATTGCTGCCGAAGTAAATGTGAAGGATGTCGAATTGTTGGACGACACCTCATCTATCTTGGTGAAAGAAATTAAACCAAATTTTAAAACATTAGGCCCTCGCTTTGGTAAAGAGATGAAGCTAGTAGCGCAGGCCATTCAAAGTTTAACCGAGTTTCAAATACAAGAACTCGAAAAACAAGGCTCGTTAACAATCCAGGTAGACAATAAAAGTTGTATTTTAGAAGCTACGGATGTTGTTATCAGCTCGAAAGATGTAGCAGGCTGGTTAGTAGCGTCAGAACAAGGCGTTACCGTTGCCCTTGATATTCAAATGAACGAACCCCTTCGTTTGGAAGGCATGGCGCGTGAGCTTGTAAACAGATTGCAGAACATGCGTAAAGACCTTGGTTTTGATGTAACGGATACAATTGAAGTTACTCTCCAAGAAAGTGATGAATTAAACGCTATTTTAAATGAAAACAAAGCGTATATTCAGCACGAAATTTTAGCTACATCCATATGTGTAGCAAAAGAAGTGAGTGGTGAAGCAATCGAGCTCTCGTTCGATTCGTTGCACACACAGGTAGCAATGGTTAAATCATAACAACCTAAAATTATGGAACAAAAAAACCGATACACTGACGGAGCTCTTCAAGAATTTAAGGAGCTAATAGATGATAAAATTGCAAAGGCACAACACGATTTGGAACTTATACGGAGTGCTTACATGAATGACGGAAACAATGGAACCGACGATACGGCTCCAACCTTTAAAGCGTTTGAGGAAGGCTCACAAACGATGTCCAAAGAAGCGAATACGCAATTGGCATTGCGTCAAGAAAAGTTTATCCGAGATTTAAAAAATGCCCTAATCCGTATTGAAAACAAGACTTATGGCGTTTGTAGAGTAACGGGGAAACTCATTAACAAAGAGCGCTTAAAATTAGTGCCGCATGCCACGCTTAGCATTGAGGCAAAAAACATGCAGCGTTAATTTATGCCGCTACGCAAACTTTGTTGGATTGTTCTCGCCGTTTTGGTATTCGATCAAGCGTTTAAGGCCTATATAAAACTTAACTACTCCCTTACGTTTTATGGCAGCGATGCCATTATAGACTGGGGTTGGTTTCGCTTGTTGTTTGTAGAAAATAAAGGGATGGCATGGGGTGCTCGCCTTAACGATATTATCCCTTTTATCTCGGACAACACAGCTAAACTGCTTCTTAGTATTTTTCGTTTATTAGCAGTTTCGGCCATTGGTTATTGGCTTGTACGTGCTGCTAAAACAGCAATGCCAAAAGGGCAACTCATTGCCATATCGCTTATTTTTGCAGGCGCATTAGGCAATATTATAGACTCTGTTTTTTATGGTGTTTTATTTTCGAATAGTTACGGGCAAATAGCCACGTTTTTACCTGCCGAAGGAGGCTATGCACCACTTATGTTTGGTCATGTGGTGGACATGTTACAATTCCCCATGTTTTCTTGGAAATGGCCTGAGTGGTTGCCAGTTATTGGAGGCAATAGCTTTACTTTTTTTGAGCCTGTTTTTAATATCGCGGATAGTGCTATCAGTATTGGTGTCGTACTACTATTGCTAAAAACCCGGAAGGCAAAAAGTTAAAAAGAATATATTTTTTGCGGGGTAACCACGGTATTTAATGAAATATCTGTGGCTTGAGTACCATCAATTTTTTCTACAGGAGCAAAACAAGATACCCCTATGGTTTTACAACGTGATGCGCATCGCAACAAAAACCTGTCGTAATAGCCTTTTCCATAACCAACACGATGTCCACTTTGATCAAAACACAGCAGCGGAACTACAACTGTTACAATGGTTTTAGGGTTTATATAGGTGTTGCTTACGGGCTCCATAATTCCCCATTGATTGGGTTTAACTGGCATTCCTTTTTCCCATATAACAGCTTCCATTTTTCCATTTGCATCAAGAACTTTTGGGACGCAAATTTGATGCCCTTTAAAGGTATCGAACCACTTTTCCATGGGAATTTCGTGATGGCCAATGCTGTCTAAATAGAGCATCACAAGCCCTTTACCAATAAGAGTTTCGGAAATGATCAGTTCAAGTATTGCAGCACTTGCATCAGCGCGCTCAGCGCTAGTAAGGGCGCTGCGCTTTTTTTGGTAAAATGAGCGTAATGCTTTCTTATTAGACATGTATAAATATAATCGTTTCGGTGGTAAGTTTTTGTATTTTAGTAACATGATTCAAGAGGCACTAAAACGACAAGTAGCTTCGCTCCCAAACGAGCCTGGGGTATATCAATATTATAATGAGCAAGGCGAGATTATCTATGTTGGGAAGGCAAAAGATCTAAAAAAAAGGGTCTCGTCCTATTTTAGAAAGCAGGTTGATTCACGTAAGACCCAAAACCTTGTAAATACAATTTACAGCCTCAAACATATTGTGGTACCAACCGAATCGGATGCATTGATTTTGGAAAACACGCTTATTAAAGAGCATCAACCCAAATACAACATTCTACTTCGCGATGACAAAACGTATCCTTGGATTTGCATCAAGAAAGAACGCTACCCTAGAGTATTTGCTACACGTAAAATCATTCAAGACGGATCAGAATATTTTGGTCCCTTTACCAATGCAAAAACGGTCCGTGTAATTCTTAATTTAATTAATGAGTTATATCCACTTCGCACCTGTCATTACGACCTTAGTGAGGCGCATTTAGCAAGTGAAAAGTATAAGGTGTGTTTGGAGTATCATATTGGAAATTGTCTTGCGCCCTGTGTCGGAAAGCAAACCACAACGCACTACGATGAAGCAATCGCCCATATCCGCAACATTTTACTAGGAAAGTTTAAACAAGTAAATAGCGCATTAACTCGCGAAATGAAAGCTGCCGCCGAAACTTTACAGTTTGAGCATGCACAAAAAATTAAATTAAAGATGGAGGCTTTGCAGCATTACCAGTCCAAATCGGCAGTAGTAAGCGCAAAAATTAATGCTGTTGATGTATGTACCATTATTTCTGACGAGTCCACAGCATTTATCAATTTCTTGCAAGTTTCTTACGGCTCTATCGTGCGCTTTCACAGCATGTCCATAAAAAAGAAATTAGACGAAACGGATGCAGAACTATTGCGTGTGGTTGTGGTGGAGTTGCGTCGCAGATTTGAATCTTCTTCAAAAGAAATTTTACTTCCTTTTGAGCTAGATTTGGGGGAAGCGGTACGAGTAACAGTACCCAAAATTGGCGAAAAAAAGCAGCTGTTAAACCTTTCATTACGCAACGCAAAGCAAAACCGATTGGAGCAACTCAAGCAAATTAAACTTACTGACCCGGAGCAACACAGCCAGCGTATAATGGCACAAATGCAGCGTGACTTACGTCTTTCCGAACTACCCCTACATATAGAATGCTTTGATAACTCCAACATACAGGGGAGTAATCCTGTAGCAGCTTGTGTGGTGTTTCGAAACGGTAAGCCGAGTAAAAAAGAATACCGCCATTATGGCATCAAAACAGTTGAAGGGCCAGATGATTTTGCTTCAATGGAAGAAGTCGTTTACCGCCGATACAAACGCTTGCTTAGTGAAGGTGAAGCATTGCCACAATTGGTAGTAATTGACGGTGGTAAAGGACAACTTAGCGCTGCGCTCAAAAGTTTTGACGTATTGGGAATTCGAGGGGAAGTAGCCATTTTAGGGATTGCCAAACGCCTTGAAGAACTCTATTTCCCAGATGATCCAATTCCGTTATATTTGGACAAGCGATCGGAGACCTTGCGCATTGTGCAACAGTTGCGAAACGAAGCTCACCGATTTGGGATTCGTTTACACCGCAACAAACGGAGCAAAGGCGCAATAAATTCGACCCTGGAAAGCATCCCAGGAATTGGAAAAAAAACAGCTATAGACTTGTTAAAAAAATTCAAGTCGGTAAAGCGTATTAAGGCTGCTACATTAGATGATTTAACCCAAATATTAGGCCCAAAGAAGGCTCAAATAACATATGATTACCTACATAAAAAAACCGCTTAGTCTTTTATTTTGCTTCGCTTTTGCTGTTGTGATAGCACAGCCTAAAGACGTAAAAGTGGGCCTTATTCTAAGTGGGGGCGGTGCAAAGGGCATGGCGCATGTAGGGGTGTTAAAAGAAATTGAACGCGCTGGCGTTCGCATCGATTATATAGGCGGGACCAGCATGGGCGCAATTGTGGGCGGGCTTTACGCTTGTGGGTATTCGGCAGCACAACTTGAAGCGCTACTTGTAAGCACTGACTTAACAGACCTAATTAATGATAATTATAATCGAAATGCGAAATCGTTTCAAGATAAAGAAGACAGTGAACGCTATGCCATTACATTGCCCATAGTAGCGGGGAAAATTACATTTCCTGTTTCGTTATCCAAAGGTCAAAACATATATAATCTATTGGTGCAGTTAATGCATGAACAGCGTTCAATACGCGATTTTAGCAAGCTCCCAATTCCGTTCTACTGTATTGCTACGGACTTAAACAATGGAGAAATGGTACTGTTGGATAACGGATTTCTACCGCTTGCTGTAAATGCCAGCAGCGCACTTCCAACTCTTTTTTCACCCGTAACGGTGGACGATAGAACACTAATTGATGGAGGCGTTTCAAACAACTACCCCATTGAAGAAATGTTTAAAAAAAAGGTGGATGTTATTATTGGAGTTGATGTACAAACAAGTATTTCTCAGGCCAGAGAAGCCAATACATTTGCAGACATTTTAGTGCGTTTAGGGAGTCTTCAAACCGAAAAAAACATGTCTCCCAAAAGAGCAAAAACAGATATTTACATTCAACCCGATATAGCTGAGTTTACAATGTTGTCTTTTGCCGAGCAACGCGCTATTATTATCCGTGGAGAACAGGCAGGTAAAAAAGCATTTCCACAACTTGAAACCCTTGCTAAGAGGCAAATACAGCCAAAAAAAACACAGAAAAAAATCCCGGCTTCGTTTCAACTAGACAAGATGTTATTTTCGAAAACACCCAACTATAAAAAAAACTATATTTTGGGTAAAATGAGATTAAAACCCAATACACATTATCCGTTTAAAAAACTTCGTGAAGGGATGACAAACTTGGCAGCAACACAGAATTTTGAGGCGTTTAGATACTCGCTTACCAAAGAAAACGATGAAGAGGTTTTGGCAATCAACCTCCTCGAAACACCCCACACCACCTTGTTCCGAGCAGGGGTGCATTACAATGATTTAATGGGTGCTATGGTTCTTGTAAACCTTACCCAAAAACACGCCCTACTCAAAAACGACGAAGCTTCGTTTGACCTAGCCTTAGGGGCTAATTTAAGATATGCGTTGACTTATTTTATTGACAAAGGGCAGTTTTGGAGTATTGGGTTTAAGGCAACATTAGACCAGTTTGAAACAGAAGCATCCTTTACTTTTGGTAAGGGCGAAAACTTTAGTGTCTATGAGTCATCAAGAACTAGAGGCCTAACACAACAACACACGCTTTTTGTACAAACGATTTTTAGAGAAGAGGCTATACTTGGTTTGGGAATTAAGCATCAAAAAAACAGGCTTAGAACCAACTTGTTTGATACAGAAAGCGGAACGTTTTTTTTCGCTGACGATGCCGATTATTACAGCACAAAAGGATACCTAAAAGTAGATACGCGAGACGATGCGTATTTTCCAAAAAAAGGCGGTTTTTTTGACGGGAATGTTGACTATGTTTTCAGCCAAAAATCTCCCTTAGATTTTGGTCCCTTTTCGCCCTTTATTGTTGGAAAAGCGGCTATGGGTGCAACTCTTCCACTTGCTCAAAAATGGCGACTTTCATTAAACACCATGGGCGGGTTTACTATTAACAACCCAAACACACCAACCTTTGATTTTTTCATTGGAGGCTACGGGAATGCACCGCTTCTAAATTACCAACCTTTCGTGGGGCTGCCTCAGCAACACACAGGAGCAGACAGTTTTGTAAAAGGTGAAATGATGGTTGACTATGAATTTATTCCAAATCATCATGTAGCATTAAAAATACACGCAGGTGTTATAAGCGACGATCTTTTTGCTACCAGTAAATGGGCCTCTACGCCAAACTATTTTGGCACGGGTTTGGCATATGGGTTAAATACGTTTGCTGGCCCATTAGAGTTCATGACTGCTTACAGCCCACAGTTTGATAAACTGCTGTATCACGTTAGTATTGGTTGGCGATTTTAACCTCTTAGATAAATGCTTTTACGTACTTTTGCCCATATGGCGTTTAATCGATGGCTTTGGATCGTAGTGGTTGTGTTTTCGCAGTTTACTTTATCCCAAGAAATTCAAGGGAATACGAGTCTAAAAAAAACAAACGTTCTTTCGGCCCATAACGATGCTTTTAAAGGGGGAGAGTGGTTTAAATTCCGTATTCATTACGGGATTTTTAATGCCAGCTATGCCACTATTGAGGTCAATGAAACAACATGGGAAGGCAAGCCCGTTTTTCATGCCAAAGGCATTGGCAGAACAACCGGTTTGGCTAGGTGGTTTTTTAAAGTAGATGATTATTACGACTCCTATTTTGCCAAAGATGCCGTTCGCCCCTTGTTTTTTATCCGTAATATAAATGAAGGCGGATACAAGAAACACGTTACCATTCGTTTTGACCAAGACGAAAATAAAGCACTTGTTGATGATAAGCTTAAAAACAAACAAGGTGCTTTTGACACAGAATCTAACATTCAAGATTTAATATCTTGTTTTTATTATCTGCGCAATGAATTTGATATTTCCAAAATAAAAAAGGACGAGTTTGTAGTGGTAAATTTGTTCTTTGACGAGTCCAATTATGCTTTTAAATTCAAGTTTTTAGGAACCGAAACCATGAAAACTAAATTTGGGGATGTTAAAACTTTAAAATTTAGACCCTATGTGCAGTCTGGACGTGTGTTTCGCAGCAACGAAAGCATTACACTATGGGTAAGTAACGACAAAAATAGAATCCCCTTACGCTTACAGGCAACCTTGCGCGTTGGTAGCATTACTGCCGATTTAGATGAATTTAAAGGACTAAAAAATCCATTTGAAATTGTTGTCAAAAACTAAACTTTTTTTCGCACTTAGCATTTTGGTGCTATTTGCTGCTTGTAACGGAACAACCAAGGAGCCAGTTGAAATTTTACCCCCTAAAGAACCAGATGTTTTTGCCTTTGGTTACAAGCTGAACGACTTTGAGGTAGTTCGGGATACCGTGCGTAAAGGCGACACGTTTGCTGACATCTTTTTAGCCAACGGATTTACATATCCGCAGATATACGACATAAACAGAAGAACAAAAAAGAAGTTTAATTTCAGAAAAATACAACCCAAAAAGCCATATACCTTTTTGTTTGCCAAAGACTCTGTTGCTACTCCAGTAGCGTTTATTTATCAGCCCTCTATGCTGGATTATGTAGTCGTAAATTTGAAGGATTCCATTTTTGCAGAGACACAAAAAAAGGAAGTAAAACTGCGCACATTTGAAGCGCAAGGCGTCATTACAAGTTCGCTTTCCGAAACCCTGGACGCACAGCGCCTTAGCCCGTTGTTGGCCTATGATTTATCTGATATTTATGCTTGGAGTATTGACTTTTTCCGACTTGAAAAGGGGGATAGATTTAAAATAATATACACCCAAAAATATGTAGATGATTCTATTTATGTGGGACTAAACCGCATTCATGCGGCATACTTTGAGCATCGTCAAAACCCGTATTATGCTATTGAGTTTGAGTCGGATCCCGTTCGTGGTATTACCGAATTTTTTGATGAAAATGGAAAGAACTTACGCCGTGCATTTTTGCAATCACCCGTACAGTTTTCGCGTATATCTTCACGTTACAACAAACGTCGTCGAATTTCATATTACGGCCGTACAAAACCACATTACGGAACTGATTTTGCCGCACCAGTAGGAACGCCTATACGCACTACAGCCAGCGGAACAGTAGTTGCTGCCAGTTACACCCGAGGCAATGGGAAGTATGTAACCATAAGGCATAACGGCACCTATAAAACACAATATTTACACATGAAAAAGCGCGCCGTGCGCAAGGGCCAATTCGTAAAGCAAGGCGATGTTATTGGAACAGTTGGTATAACAGGTTATACTTCTGGGCCACACGTTTGTTATCGCTTTTGGAAAAACGGAAAACAAGTAGATCCGTTTCGACAAAAACTACCTGAAGCCAAACCCATTGACTCAAAATTAAAAGAAGCCTACATGGATCATATGCAACCATTTAAAGAAGCCTTAGATTGTATCGAATTTTATTAAACAAATCATCAACTCATGTCATTTCCTAAAATCAATCCAACAACAACGAATAGCTGGAAAAAGCTAACGGAACTTGCAGCCAATCGCAAAACCTTACAAACCTATTTTGCTGAAGATGACGCTAGAGCGAAGCAGTTTTCCATTGACTGGGATCAATTCTTTGTGGACTATTCTAAAAACCACCTAGACAACGATATCAAAGAATCACTTGTGTCTTTGGCAAAAGAAGTGGGCCTTGAAGATGCACGGACGGCGTATTTTGGTGGCGAAACCATTAACCAAACGGAGGGGCGCGCGGTGTTGCATACGGCACTCAGAGCAAAAGCAGGCGCAGACATTCGTGTAGATGGTGAAAATGTAGTACCAGAAATATATAAGGTGCGCGAGCAAATACGAACGTTTAGCCAATCGGTTATTGATGGGAGCCGAAAAAGCAGCTCAGGACAGGCTTTTACAGCTGTGGTAAATATCGGAATTGGCGGTTCAGACCTTGGCCCTGCCATGATTACGGAAGCCTTGGCATATTATAAGAATCATCTT
>CATAMV010000037.1 GCA_949487855.1 Bacteroidota bacterium | reverse complement strand
GCGCTGAGGGATTCGAACCCCCGACCCCCTCGGTGTAAACGAGGTGCTCTGAACCAACTGAGCTAAGCGCCCGAGGGGTGCAAATATATAAAAATCCATTCTTACAAAAATCACTTTTAAAGTAATTTTTTATGGTAATATTTCCGTTACAACAAACAAACTTCCGCCAACAAAAATCAAATCTTCTTTTGATGCTCTCGATTTGGCTGCTGTTAGCGCAGCTTCAACACTGAGATGCGTGCTGAAATCAAAGTCATTCTTCTTAAATTCGGTTGCCAAATCAGCAACCTGCATCGCTCTAGGAACATCAGCGGCACAAAGATAGTAGTGTGCTTGTGTGGGCAACATTGTTAAAATAGCGTTCAAACTTTTATCTGAAACTACCCCAAAAACAATATGTAATTTATCAAATTGTTCCTTTTTTAATTGCGTAAAAACGGCTTGCAATCCTGCTGGGTTATGTGCCACATCAGCTATAATTTTGGGATACTCATCAATTAGTTCCCACCGCCCGTGCAATCCGGTATTTGAAACTACATGTTGCAAACCACTTGCAATAGCTTCTTCTGAAATTGAGAATTGAGGTAATATTTTAATAAGAGAAACCACGCCGTTGATGTTCTGCTTTTGATAATCTCCTAATAAATCGGTTTTAAAATCATGCTGCAAAGCAATATGCAATGGTGCGTTTTTGTTTTGCGCTATTGCCTTAAAAACAGCAAAGATTTCAGCATCGTATTCCGCTACAACCACAGGAGTTTTGGGTTTTATAATCCCTGCCTTTTCTGCAGCTATTTCTGCTCGGGTAGTTCCTAAAAATTGTTGGTGGTCTAAACCGATATTGGTAATCAAACAAGCTTCTGGAGTTATTACATTGGTAGCGTCTAATCTTCCGCCTAAACCAACCTCAATCACGGCTACATCTACCTGTTGAGAAGCAAAATAGTCAAAGGCAAGAGCTACTGTCATTTCGAAAAATGAAAAGGCCTCAGCTTCAAAAAAAGCTTTGTTATCCCGCACAAAACCAACAACAAATTCCTTTTTTATTGGCGTACCGTTTATACGAATGCGCTCTCTGAAATCTTTCAAGTGTGGCGATGTGTAAAGTCCAACGCTATGGCCCGACTCTTGCAAAACAGAAGCCAGCATATGTGAGGAAGAGCCTTTTCCGTTGGTTCCTGCAACGTGAATACTTTTAAATTTTTCCTGTGGATTATCCAAATGGGTAACCAACCTAATAATTCGTTCTAAATTTGGATTGAGCGCTGCAGCACCCACACGTTGGTAGATTGGAAGTTGTGCGAAAAGCCATTGTATCGTAGCCGCATAATCCATTACGCAAATATGTAATCACGCATCAGCATAAAGGAAATGTAACCTGTTACAAAACCAACAAAAGCCAAAATGGAAATCTTTTTAAAGTACCAGAAGAAATTGATTTTTTCCATGCCCATAGCTACTACGCCCGCAGCAGAACCAAATACCAACATACTGCCTCCTGTTCCAGCAGCAAAAGCTATTGCGTGCCAAAGGGGATCGTCAACTCCTTGTGAAAACATGCCCATACTTGCAGCAACAAGGGGTACGTTATCGATGACGGCTGAGCCCGAACCAAGCAACGCCACAACCACATCCATATTTGGGAACGTAGCTGTTAAGTCTTGTGCAAAATTAAACAGCAAGCCCAACGATTCTAGTGCAGCAACAGCCATTAAAATCCCCAAGAAAAAAAGAATGCTAGGCAATTCAATTTTAGTCAATGCGCTATGAACAGGACTGTGTGAGCCATGCGCATCGGAATCAGCGTCAATAGATGACATTGAAAATTTTGAATTACTGTATATCTCCGCAAAGGTTGCCACCACAGCCAACGAAAGCATCATCCCTACGTAAGGCGGCAAATGCGTCACGGTTTTAAAAACAGGAACAAACAAAATAGAGCCAAGCCCTAAATACAGCATCGTTGCGCCAAAAGGAGTTTTGGATGTCTCATTGACTTTAATAGCATCTATATTTCCTTTAAAAGCTTTGTAGCGACTTGCAATAAGTGTAGGCACAACCATACAAACCAAGGATGGAATGAGTAAGTATTTAATAAGTTCTGGTGTGGTTACTTTTTTACCAATCCACAACATGGTTGTCGTCACATCTCCAATGGGCGACCATGCGCCTCCGGCATTTGCAGCTACTATAATAAGCCCTGCAAACCAAAGTCGCGTATCACGTTCATTTACAACTTTTTGCAAGATGGTAATCAACACAATAGTGGCGGTAAGATTGTCTATAATAGCGGATAATATAAACGCCAAAATGGAGAAAATCCACAACAACTTTACTTTGCTACGTGTCTGAATAAACCCTTTAATGGTTGCAAACCCATCGAAATAATCAATAATTTCTACGATGGTCATAGCACCCAAAAGGAAAACCAAAATTTCTGCTGTTTTACCCAAATGATGGAGTAAAATTTCATCAATGTGTGTCTCGTGCAGACTTTTAGAAACCGTATCTACGTCAAAAACAGGAAGATGCCCAAGCGCAATAAGTGCCCACAAAATAGCCATCATGGCAAGCGCAGGAATAAGTTTATCAATTTTGAGGTTATGCTCAAGCGTAATTGACAAGTATCCCAAAAAGAATACAATTAGGATAATGGTTTCCATATTGTTAGGTATTTTGTTGAAAGTCGTAAATATAGTAATGAAAAAGGGTTTGAAAAATAAGATTTTTGGATGATAATACTTTAATAACACCATTAAAACTGTTTAAAAACATTATTTTTTAACATTTACCCCCATTAATTTATAGGTGTAAACAACTTAATATGCGTTTTAATACCTTGATACCCCTAAAAACATATGGGTTGTGTATTCAAATACATACATTGATTTATAATTTGCTAATTATATGGCTGTGAATTTGGCTTATTGGTAAAATTGAATGAGGATTTTGGGAATACAGTAGTGTATATCAATAATAATATATAGCAATTTCAATAATATGAAGTCATAATTTATATTTGAGAAAAATTCAATATGTTACCTAATCCTCAAGGTTTATACCACCCAGAAAACGAACACGACAATTGTGGTGCTGGTTTTATTTGCAGTTTAGAAGGCAAACGCACAAACGATATCATCCACAAGGCGTTAGACATACTTGTAAAGCTTGAGCATCGAGGTGCCGTTAGTGCTGATGGAAAAACAGGTGACGGAGCTGGTATTCTTATTGATATCCCACACGATTTTTTAAAAGAAGTTTGTTCTTTTACGCTTCCTGCACCAAACACCTATGCGCTGGGTATGGTTTTTTTACCACAAAAGTTAAACCAACGCACGCATTGTGTAGCGATTTTTGAAGAGGAATTAAAAAGACAGAATCTTAGCATTATTGGGTGGCGCGACGTTCCCACAAACATTGATGTGGTTGGAAAAATTGCCAAACAAACCCTACCAAACATTAAACAAGTTTTTGTAGAAGACGCATCAGGGACACTTACTGAAGACCAACTTAACACAAAAACTTTTATTGCACGAAAACGTGCAGAACACCGGTTGTTTGGCAGTAAAATGTCTCAAAATCAATATTTTTACTTGCCAAGTTTTTCTACTCGCACGGTTATTTACAAGGGGCTTTTAATGCCTGAGGACATCGAAGGTTTTTACATGGACCTCAAGGATCCACGTGTTGTAACACGATTAGCGCTAGTGCATCAACGTTTTTCTACCAACACCTTCCCAACTTGGGATTTGGCGCAACCGTTTCGCTACATGTGCCACAACGGAGAAATCAACACCTACAGAGGAAATGTGATACGCATGAAAGCGCGTGAAGAGCTTTTTGCAGATGCGTTTTTTGGAGAAGACATGAAGCACATCACCCCAATTGTTCTACCTGGCAAATCAGATTCCTCCTCAATGGATATGGTTGTAGAACTACTGTTACATACAGGACGTTCATTACCAGAAGTTATGATGATGTTGGTACCTGAAGCTTGGGAAAAACACCAATCTATGGAGCCCGCTAAAAAAGATTTTTACGGATACAATGCCTGTATTATGGAGCCTTGGGACGGACCTGCCTCTGTACCATTTACTGATGGGAAATACATTGGGGCTTTGTTGGACCGAAACGGCCTTCGCCCATCTCGTTATACTGTTACTAAAGATGGTTATGTGGTGATGTCATCTGAAACCGGAGTTATTGATATCGATCCTGCCAACGTATCCTTACATGGCCGTTTAGAGCCAGGTCGTATGTTCTTGGTCGATATGGAAGAAGGACGTATCATTGAAGATCGTGAGGTAAAAGAAAAAATTTCCGCCAAACATCCGTATGGAGATTGGTTAAAAGAAAATTTACTGCCGCTTAAAGAAGTTCCATATACAGGAAACAAAACCGCTGTTGAAGTTGAGCCTTACATCAAGCGTTTACAAGCCTTCGGATATACAGAGGAAGACATCAAAACGCTGATTACCCCTATGAGTACGCAAGGAAAAGAAGCCATTGGTTCTATGGGAACGGATACACCATTGGCAGTACTTTCCAACAAACCACAATTACTTTATAACTACTTCAAACAATTGTTTGCTCAGGTAACCAATCCACCGCTCGATGGAATTCGCGAGGAAATTGTAACAGACACCTCAATGTCTGTTGGAAGCGATGTAAATATCTTTGATGTAACTCCTGATCATGCCAAAAAACTTCGCATCCAAAATCCAATTATCTCAAATGAGGATTTGGACAAAATTAAATTTATTGAGCACGAAAACTTTAGCGCAAGTTCTGTTACAGCACTTTATGATGTTCGATCAGGTAACAACGGCTTGGAGCACGCTTTAGACGCTTTGCTTTTGGACGTTAAGAAAAAAGTTGAAGCCGGATCAAATATCATCATTCTCTCGGACAGGGGATTGAGTAACGAAAAAGCACCCATTCCTATGTTGTTGGCGTGCGCACATGTACATCACGGCATGATGAACCATCGCTTGCGTTCCAATTTTGGAATCATTATTGAATCTGCTGAACCACGCGAACCACACCACTTTGCTCTGTTGTTTGGATATGGCGCAAGTGCCATCAACCCTTATATGGTAAACGAAGTCATTGAGCAGCAAATTGAAACAGGCGCTATCAAAGGACTTTCTACTGAAAACGCGATTGCAAATTACAATAAAGCCATTGCAAAAGGCTTGGTTAAAGTCATGAATAAAATTGGTATTTCTACGTTGCATTCATATCGTGGAGCACAAATTTTTGAGGCACTTGGACTTAGTAAGAAATTTATCAACACCTATTTCTGCAATACCGCTACGCGTATTGAGGGTATTGGACTCAAAGAAATAGAGCAAGAAATTGCAAAACGTCACGATTTTGCTTTCGGTGAAAAAGCGGCTGGAGAAAACTTAGACTTGGAAATTGGCGGTAGCTACCGTTGGCGAAGAAACGGTGAGGCGCATATGCTAAACCCCGCTAGTATTGCTAAACTGCAACTGGCAACTAACAAAGGGAGCTACGATACTTTTGAAGAATACTCTACGCTCGTTAACGATCAATCCAAACAATTGATGACCCTACGTGGTATGTTTGAGTTTACCGACTTAGACCCTATTCCAATTGAAGAAGTTGAGCCTTGGACGGCAATTGTAAAACGCTTTAAAACAGGAGCGATGTCTTTGGGCTCTATCAGCGAAGAAGCACACGAAAACTTAGCCAAAGCCATGAACCGCATTGGCGGTAAAAGTAACTCAGGTGAAGGGGGAGAAGACCCACGACGCTTTACTCGCGATGAAGATGGCGAATGGCGTAACTCTGCCATCAAGCAAGTTGCATCGGGGAGGTTTGGCGTATCATCACATTACCTTACAAATGCACGGGAGATTCAAATTAAAATGGCACAAGGAGCAAAACCTGGAGAAGGCGGGCAGCTTCCTGGTCCAAAAGTAAATCCGTATATCGCTTCGGTGCGAAACTCTACGCCTTATGTAGGATTAATCTCGCCACCACCCCACCACGATATTTATTCTATCGAGGATTTGGCACAACTTATTTACGACCTGAAAAATGCCAACCGTGAAGCGCGAATTAATGTAAAGCTCGTTTCTGAAGTAGGCGTTGGAACCATTGCTGCTGGTGTTGCCAAAGCAAAAGCAGATGTGATTTTGATTTCGGGTTATGACGGTGGTACAGGTGCTTCGCCTTTAACTTCGTTAAAACACGCTGGATTACCCTGGGAACTAGGTATTGCCGAAGCACAACAGACACTTGTGATGAACGACCTCCGCGGACGTATCGTTATGGAGTGTGATGGGCAAATGAAAACGGGACGTGATGTTGCTATTGCATGTCTTTTAGGGGCTGAAGAATTTGGTTTCTCTACAGCACCGCTTGTTGCTTCTGGTTGTATTATGATGCGTGCATGTCATCTAAATACATGTCCTGTTGGAATTGCAACGCAAGACCCAGATCTACGTAAAAACTTTAAAGGAAAACCTGAGCACGTC
>CATAMV010000036.1 GCA_949487855.1 Bacteroidota bacterium | reverse complement strand
AGTAACAAGCTGTTATCGTGCTATTTGAAAAGTCAATTGTGACGCTATTGTATCGTAGTAAAATGTGGTATATTTGTACTTTGGAATCAATCCAAATAAGCCTATGATAAAAGTTTCTCAAGAAGCCCGAGACCAAGTGGTGCAGATGATGCAGCAAGACGGCGTTGATTCGCAATCCCATTTTGTACGCGTTGGCGTTAAGAGTGGTGGATGCTCTGGGTTGTCTTATGAGTTAACATTTGATGCAGCCTTAGGAGAAAATGACAAGATTTATGAAGACAATGAAGTCCGCATTGTTGTGGATAAAAAAAGCTTTTTATATCTTGTTGGAACTACACTTGAGTATTCTGGAGGATTAAACGGTAAAGGATTTGTGTTTAACAATCCAAACGCCAACAGGACTTGTGGGTGCGGTGAAAGTTTTTCGCTTTAAAAAAATGCTATGGCATACACGGAAGAAGAATTAAAAAAAGAACTCGAAACCAAAGAGTACGAATACGGGTTTTACACAGATATTGAATCCGACACATTTCCTGTTGGGTTAAATGAAGACATTGTTCGTGCCATTTCTGCACGCAAAAACGAACCTGCTTGGATGACCAAATGGCGCCTAGAAGCCTTTGAAAAATTCCAACAAATGGAAGAGCCCGATTGGGCAAATGTCAACTACGAAAAACCGGACTTACAAAGCATTGCGTACTACTCTGCACCCAAGGCTCAAGTGAAGTACAATAGCCTAGACGAAGTAGATCCCGAGCTACTCAAAACTTTTGAAAAACTTGGAATTTCACTTGAGGAGCAAAAAAAATTAGCCGGCGTTGCCGTTGATATTGTAATGGATTCCGTTTCGGTTGCGACTACCTTTAAAGATACGTTGGCTGAAAAAGGCATTATTTTTTGTTCGATTTCAGAAGCCATTCAGGAGCATCCCGAATTGGTTCAAAAATATATAGGGTCTGTAATACCACGTACGGATAATTACTACGCTGCACTAAATTCGGCAGTGTTTTCCGACGGATCATTTTGCTACATTCCAAAAGGCGTACATTGCCCCATGGAACTCTCTACCTATTTCCGCATTAATCAGGCGGGAACAGGGCAGTTTGAACGCACATTAGTAATTGCAGACGAAGGAAGTTACGTCAGTTATTTGGAAGGCTGTACTGCACCCGCAAGAGATGAAAATCAGTTGCACGCAGCGGTAGTAGAACTCATTGCCCTTGACGATGCTGAAATTAAATACTCTACCGTTCAAAACTGGTTTCCAGGCGACAAAAACGGAAAAGGAGGGGTATTTAATTTTGTAACCAAACGTGGAATTTGCCACGAACGTTCAAAAATTTCATGGACGCAAGTCGAAACAGGCTCTGCGGTAACCTGGAAGTATCCGTCCTGTATTTTGAAAGGCAACGATAGTGTTGGGGAGTTTTATTCCATTGCGCTTACCAATAATTTTCAGCAAGCCGATACAGGTACCAAAATGATTCATTTGGGAAAACGTACCAAAAGTACCATCATTTCTAAAGGTATTTCTGCCGGGCAATCGCAAAACAGCTACCGCGGATTGGTAAAGGTTGGTGCCAATGCCAAAAATGCGCGAAACTTTTCGCAATGTGATTCATTGTTGATGGGAAATAAATGTGGCGCACACACCTTCCCTTATATCGAAGCAAAAAGCAAAACTGCAAAAATTGAACACGAAGCCACGACCAGTAAAATTGGTGAAGACCAAATTTTTTACTGTAACCAACGGGGTATCGATACCGAAAAAGCCATTGCGCTTATTGTCAATGGCTTTAGTAAAGAAGTACTAAATAAATTGCCGATGGAGTTTGCTGTGGAAGCACAAAAACTACTTGAAATTTCACTTGAGGGCTCTGTTGGATAAATCCTAAGTCATGAGAACATTAATTTATATTTTACTTGTCGCTTTAGCGGCCTCCTGTACGCAAACATCCAAAAAATCAGAGAGTAATCCGCAATTTTACGGCGAGTTTTTATACTTGGCAGATGCGGCAGTACTGAATACAGGCACTGAAATTTATGGCGTTATTATCGATGAAAAAATGCACGAATTACACGATTTATGCACCACAATTAAACGAGACGAATACGACATGATTCCGGTTTACATTAAAGGAAAAGTGGAGAACAAACAACCCGAAGAGGAGGGTTGGGACAAACGTATTAAAATCACATCAATAGATTCATTAGTGAATCCCACAGACAATTCTATTCTCAAACCCAACTAACTCATGCTAAGCATTGATAATTTACATGCCGGTTGCGAAGGCAAAACCATTCTCCAAGGAATTAATTTAGACGTAAAGCCTGGCGAAGTGCATGCCATTATGGGGCCTAACGGATCTGGTAAAAGCACACTTTCTACCGTGATTGCAGGACACGAAGAATACGATGTTTCGCAAGGAAACATTTTATTTAATGGCGATGATATTGCCGAACTTAGCGCTGATGAACGCGCCCATCTTGGTATCTTTTTATCGTTTCAATATCCTGTAGAAATCCCTGGAGTATCGGTTACTAATTTTATCAAAACGGCCATCAACCAAAACCGCAAAGCACATGGTCTTGACGATATGCCTGCCAACGAAATGCTAAAGAAAATTCGTGAAAAAGCGGCCCTTTTAGAAATCGACTCGCGGTTTTTGTCTCGATCACTTAACGAAGGCTTTTCTGGTGGTGAAAAAAAGCGCAATGAAATTTTTCAAATGGCAATGCTTGAACCCAAACTCGCCATTTTGGACGAAACCGATTCTGGTCTTGATATTGATGCACTACGCATTGTAGCCAATGGCGTAAACAAATTAAAAGGTAAGGACAACGCTATAGTGGTTATTACGCACTATCAGCGCTTATTAGATTATATCGTTCCAGACTTTGTACATGTATTGCATGAAGGCAGAATTGTAAAATCGGGAACTAAGGACTTGGCTTTAGAGCTAGAAGAAAAAGGCTACGACTGGATAAAACAAGGCGCATAATGGACTTAAAAGAAACCTTATTGTCCTCGTATTTGGCTTTTGACGCCCAAGACGGCCCTCAACGCAAATTGCAAAATGAGCGTGCTGCTGCCATTGAAGTATTTGAACAACAAGGCTTCCCAACTAAAAAGCTTGAAGATTGGAAATACACCTCGCTTAGAACACTCACAAAAACCAATTTTTCGGTATTTCCAAAAGAGGAAGTAAACCTAAAACTGGATGAGGTAAAACAATATATTTTACAGGATGTTGACACCTATAAAATTGTATTTGTAGATGGTATTTACAATGCCTATTTGTCTGAAACCACGCATGACGGTGTGGACGTTTGTTTGTTGTCTGCGGCCCTTACAAAACGAAAATTTGCACCTGTAATCAAAAAATACTTTAACCAAATTGCCGAAAAAGAAGCATCGCTAACGGCGCTAAACACAGCCTTTACCAAAGAAGGTGCATATATTTATGTTCCAGAAGGTAAGGTGGTAGAAAAGCCTGTGCAAATTATTCATTTTGCTACCGATAAAAATCCAAACATGATTCTGCAGCCTCGCAATTTAATTGTATTGGAGAAAAATGCTGAAATACAAATTGTAGAACGTCATCAAAGCTTGACTTCTGGTGCTACGTTTACCAATGTGGTTACTGAGATATTTACAGAACAAAACGCACAATTGGATTACTACAAAATCCAAAACGACAACTCAGAAGCGTCGCTTGTGGATAGCACCTTTATTTCGCAACAAAAACACAGCCACGCTAAAGTGCATACGTTTTCATTTGGTGGTAAGCTTACTCGTAACAACCTTAATTTCTATCACAAAGCACCCGAAATCAACTCTACGATGAAAGGTATTACACTTATTGAAGGGAAGCAATTTGTAGATCATCACACACTAGTGCATCACGCACAACCTAACAGCGAAAGTCATCAGGACTACAAAGGTATTTATGCCGAAAATGCTACGGGTGTATTTAACGGAAAAATCATTGTTGAAAAAGAAGCGCAAAAGACTAATGCCTTCCAACAAAACAACAATATTTTAATGGACGACAAGGCAAGCATTAACACAAAGCCACAGCTTGAAATTTTTGCAGATGATGTAAAATGTAGTCACGGTTGTACCATTGGTCAACTGGACGAAGATGCACTTTTCTATCTGCAATCTCGGGGCATTCCCAAAAAGGAAGCACGCGGGCTGCTTACCTATGCCTTTGCGAATAATATATTACAAAGTGTTCAAATTGATTCGGTAAAAAAACGCATCAATAAATTGATTGCGAATAAGCTGGGGGTAAATATTGGATTTGATGTATAAAACCTCGCTTGATATAGATCAAATAAGAAATGACTTTCCCATTTTGCATCGTAAGGTAAATGGGCAACCATTGGTGTATTTGGACAACGCTGCAACATCGCAAACACCTCTTCCTGTAATTGATGCAATAGGTGATTATTACAAACACACTAACGCCAATATACACAGAGGCGTACATGCATTAAGCCAAGAAGCGACAGATCAGTATGAAGCCGCAAGACAAAAAATTCAGCAGCATTTTAATGCAGCACACGCACACGAAATTATCTTAACTTCAGGCACTACCCACGCCATTAATTTGGTGGCAAATGGATTTGCATCATTACTCAATCAAGGGGATGAACTCATCGTATCTGCATTAGAACACCATGCTAATATTGTTCCGTGGCAAATGTTGTGTGAGCGCACTGGCGCAACGCTCAAAGTGATACCAATGACTGATGCGGGAATCTTAGATATGAACGCATTTAGCCAGCTTGTAAACACTCGTACCAAAGTGGTTTTTGTGAATCACGTTTCCAATGCATTGGGTATAATAAATCCAATTGAACACATTATTGAAAAAGCGCATGCGGTTGGTGCTGCCGTGCTGATTGATGGCGCACAAGCTACTCCACATTTAGTCCCTGACCTGCAAAAACTGAACGCTGATTTTTATACAACATCTGCACATAAAATTTGCGGCCCAACTGGTATTGGTATGCTGTACGGCAAAGAAAAATGGCTGCGCAAACTTCCACCCTATCAAGGAGGTGGCGAAATGATTGATCAAGTAACGTTTGAAAAAACAACCTATGCCGATTTGCCCCACAAGTTTGAGGCAGGCACTCCCAACATTGCAGGTGGTGTAGGTTTTGGTGCTGCTATCGATTATATGAACAGGATTGGCTTTGATGCTATTGCCGCCCACGAAAACGACTTGCTACAACACGCCACAGAAAAGCTAAAGCAAATTGAAGGCTTGCGTATTTATGGTGATGTGCAAAACAAAGTAGCCGTAATTTCATTTAATGTAGAAGGATTACATCCTTATGATATCGGAACGCTTCTTGATAAAATGGGGATTGCCGTAAGGACAGGGCATCACTGCTGCCAACCGATTATGGATTTTTATCAAATTCCAGGAACGGTGCGCGCATCGTTTGCCTTTTACAACACCCACGAAGAATTAGAACGGTTTGTAACTGGCGTTGAAAAAGCAGTTAGTATGTTGCGTTAATTCGTATCTTTAACTTATGAATATAGCAGCACAACAAGCAGAAATTGTATCCGAATTTGCCATGTTTGACGACTGGATGCAACGTT
>CATAMV010000035.1 GCA_949487855.1 Bacteroidota bacterium | reverse complement strand
GGTCGAGCCAAAACATACGAGTCAATTGTGAAGGGTGAAGCCATGCCAAAGCCTGGTCTTCCAGAATCCTTTAATGTATTGATGCACGAACTTAAAGGTCTTGGCCTTGATATTCGTTTAGAAGAATAATAAAATATTGATATGGCACGTATAAACGAAACACAACAACAAAAAGATTTTAATAAAATCTCCATTGGGCTTTCATCACCCGAAACTATTTTGGCTGCCTCTAGGGGTGAAGTTTTAAAGCCAGAAACAATCAACTATCGTACACACAAACCTGAACGTGACGGCTTGTTTTGTGAGCGTATTTTTGGTCCTGTAAAGGATTTTGAATGTGCTTGTGGAAAGTATAAGCGTATTCGTTATAAAGGAATCGTGTGTGACCGATGTGGTGTAGAAGTAACCGAAAAGAAAGTCCGTCGTGACCGCGTTGGACACATCAGTTTGGTTGTTCCTGTGGCACACATTTGGTATTTCCGTTCTTTACCAAATAAAATTGGCTATTTACTTGGACTACCGTCTAAGAAGTTAGACATGATTATTTACTACGAACGCTATGTAGTTATTCAGCCTGGTATTGCTACCAATGAGGAAGGTGAGCCTGTACAAAAAATGGATTTCTTGACTGAGGAAGAGTACCTGAATATCATGGAAAAACTTCCGCAAGATAACCAGTACTTGGAAGATAGCGATCCTAATAAGTTTATTGCTAAAATGGGAGCTGAATGTCTAATCGATATTCTTAATCGTATTGATTTAGATGAGCTTTCATACCAGTTGCGCGATAAAGCAAACAACGAAACTTCAAAGCAACGTAAAACTGAAGCGCTTAAGCGTTTACAAGTTGTTGAAGCCCTTCGTGATGCTAACAAAAATCGTGAAAATCGTCCTGAGTGGATGATTATGAAAGTAGTACCCGTAATTCCACCAGAATTACGTCCATTGGTACCGCTTGATGGTGGTCGTTTTGCCACTTCGGATTTAAATGATTTATACCGTCGTGTGATCATTCGTAACAACCGTCTTAAGAGATTGTTGGAAATTAAAGCACCAGAAGTAATTTTACGTAACGAAAAGCGTATGCTTCAAGAGTCGGTTGACTCATTGTTTGACAATACACGTAAATCATCTGCTGTGAAAACAGATGCTAACCGTCCGCTTAAATCACTTTCAGACTCATTAAAAGGTAAGCAAGGACGTTTCCGTCAAAACTTACTAGGTAAACGTGTGGATTATTCAGCACGTTCGGTAATTGTTGTTGGACCAGAGCTTAAACTTTTTGAGTGTGGATTACCAAAAAACATGGCTGCCGAACTCTATAAGCCATTTATCATTCGCAAGCTTATTGAGCGCGGCATTGTAAAAACGGTTAAATCTGCAAAAAAGATTATTGACAAACGCGAGCCTGTTGTATGGGATATTTTAGAAAATGTACTAAAAGGACACCCTGTACTTTTGAACCGGGCCCCCACACTTCACCGTTTGGGTATCCAAGCATTTCAGCCAAAACTGATTGAGGGAAAAGCGATTCAGTTACACCCACTGGCCTGTACTGCATTTAACGCCGATTTTGACGGTGACCAAATGGCAGTACACTTACCTTTAGGTCCAGAGGCAATTCTTGAAGCGCAGTTATTGATGTTGGCTTCGCACAACATTCTTAACCCTGCCAATGGTTCGCCAATCACAGTACCCTCTCAAGACATGGTACTTGGATTGTATTATATGACCAAAGCACGTAAGTCCACCAAAGACCATAAGGTTAAAGGAGAAGGCTTAACGTTCTATAGCGCCGATGAGGTAAATATCGCCTTTAATGAAGGTAAAGTTGACCTTAATGCAATGGTTAAAATCCGGGCTAAGGACTTTAATGACAAGGGTGAATTGGTAAATCAAATTATTGATACTACTGTAGGTAGAATATTATTCAACCAACACGTACCAGAAAAAGCGGGATACATCAATCAAGTATTGACTAAAAAATCGCTTCGTGGTATCATTGGTGGTATTTTAAAAGTTACCAGTGTTCCTGAAACAGCTGAATTCCTTGATAAAATTAAGGACATGGGCTTCTCTTTTGCATTCAAAGGGGGGCTGTCGTTTAGTTTGGGAGATATCATTATTCCGAAAGAAAAAACAGTACTGATTGATGAGGCTAATCAACAAGTTGACGGTATTATTGCCAACTATAACATGGGGCTTATTACCAACAACGAGCGCTACAATCAGGTAATTGACATTTGGACATCTACTAACGCGACACTTACTGAACTTGCCATGAAGCGCATTAGCGAAGATCAACAAGGATTTAACTCAGTATTTATGATGTTGGATTCGGGAGCTCGTGGTTCTAAAGAGCAAATTCGTCAGCTTACTGGTATGCGAGGACTCATGGCAAAGCCTAAAAAGTCTAACGCAGGTGGAGGCGAGATTATTGAAAATCCAATTCTATCGAACTTTAAAGAAGGTCTTTCGATTCTGGAATACTTTATTTCTACACACGGTGCTCGTAAAGGTCTTGCCGATACGGCACTTAAAACAGCTGATGCTGGATACCTAACGCGTAGATTGCACGATGTGGCACAGGACGTAATTGTAAATCAAGTTGATTGTGGTACGCTCCGCGGACTTACGGTTTCTGCATTAAAGAAAAACGAAGAAGTTGTTGAGTCACTTGGCGATCGAATTGTTGGACGTGTTGCACTTCACGATGTAGTTGATCCAATTTCTGGCGAGGTATTGGTAGCTTCAGGTGATGAAATTTTTGACGAAAATGCTTCGGCCATTGAAAATTCTGCCCTTGAAAGTGTAGAGGTTCGTTCACCATTAACCTGTGAGGCGAAAAAAGGAATTTGTGCTAAGTGTTATGGGCGCAATCTTGCTACTGGTAAAATGGTACAACAAGGCGAATCGGCTGGTGTAATTGCTGCACAGTCTATTGGAGAGCCTGGAACACAGCTTACGCTTCGTACGTTCCACGTAGGAGGTATTGCTGGTAACATTTCTGAAGAAAATAAGCTCATTGCTCGTTTTGACGGCGTTGCTGAAATTGAAGAACTCAAAACTGTTGATGGAAAAGACAACGATGGAAATCCTGCTAAAATTGTGATTTCACGTACTTCTGAAATCAAGGTTATGGATAAAAACACGGGTATTGTTTTGAGTACAAATAACATTCCTTACGGTTCGTTTGTTTTTGTAAAAGATGGACAGAAGATTAAAAAAGACGACGTGGTTTGTCAATGGGATCCGTACAACGGAGTAATTATTTCTGAATTTACAGGCTCTATCGGGTATGAAAACATTGAGCAAGGCGTTACCTATCTTGTTGAAATTGATGAACAAACAGGCTTTCAAGAGAAAGTAATTTCGGAATCAAGAAACAAGAAAATCATTCCTACACTATTAATTAAGGATACCAAGGGTAAAACGCTACAGACATATAACTTGCCCGTAGGTGCCCATATTATGGTTGACGATAATGAGAAAATTGAGAAGGGTAAGATATTGGTGAAAATTCCTCGTAAGTCTGCAAAATCTGGAGATATTACAGGTGGTTTGCCGCGAGTTACTGAGCTTTTCGAAGCGCGTAACCCATCTAACCCTGCTGTTGTTTCTGAAATTGACGGAGTGGTAACCTTTGGTAAAATTAAGCGTGGTAACCGCGAGATTATCATTGAGTCTAGAACTGGTCAAATCAAGAAATACTTAGTTAAACTTTCGAATCAAATATTGGTTCAAGAAAATGACTTTGTAAAAGCGGGTATGCCACTTTCTGACGGTGCAATTACACCGAATGACATTTTGTCTATCAAGGGCCCTTCTGCAGTACAACAGTATTTGGTTAATGAAGTTCAAGAAGTATATCGATTACAAGGAGTGAAAATTAATGATAAGCACTTTGAAGTTGTAGTTCGTCAGATGATGCGTAAGGTTCAAATCCAGGATTCTGGTGATACGACGTTCCTAGAGGGTCAATTGGTACATAAAATTGATTTTACCGAGGAAAATGATGCGTTATTTGGTCAAAAGGTAGTTTTAGACGCTGGAGATTCTGAAAACCTTAAAGCTGGTCAAATAATCACAGCACGCCAATTACGTGATGAGAATTCATTATTGAAACGTGAAGATAAAAACCTGGTAGAATCTCGCGATGCTGTAAACGCTACCGCCACACCAATTCTACAAGGAATTACTAGAGCTTCACTTCAGACGAAGTCCTTTATTTCAGCTGCATCGTTCCAAGAAACCACCAAGGTTCTTAACGAAGCTGCTGTTGCAGGTAAAATTGATACGCTAGAAGGACTTAAAGAAAACGTTATTGTAGGTCATAAGATTCCAGCAGGTACGGGTAACCGTGCTTACAACGATATCATTGTGGGTTTCACTGACGAATACGAAGCATTAATTGCTGAGAAATCATTAAGCGCTGATGTGTAATGAGTGATAAGGCTAAGAAAGACGGAAGTATCAATATAGAGCTTGATCCGGAAACGGCACAAGGTACATACGCTAATTTGGCAATTATCAACCATTCAGCATCTGAGTTTGTGGTTGATTTTATCAATGTTATGCCAGGTGCACCAAAGGCTAAAGTACGTTCACGTATTATTTTAACGCCTCAACACGCCAAGCGCTTCCTTAAAGCATTAGGTGAAAACGTGCAGCGTTTTGAATCGGCACATGGTGAAATTAATGACTATGAGCAACCGCCTATACCACTTAATTTTGGTCCAACAGGCGAAGCTTAAACAAATAAAACCCCGCTCATTGAGTGGGGTTTTGTTTTTTTAGAAACATCCTTATTGTTTAGTTTAGATAAGCAGAATACATCCAAACAAGTTTTTCTTGTTCTCGGATATAGTCACTCATTTGTGCATTGGTACCTTCGTCATCAGTCTCACCAGAAAGATTAAGAATGTGCCGCGCTTTGCTTAACAGTATTGTGAACCCATCAAGAATTTCCTCAATTGCTTTAGTTCCATTACTAACCTCATTACTTTCAATGATTTGAGCTATTTCTAGGTAGTCTGATCCTCTGTGTTGTGGTGCATGACCGAGTGTTAATATGCGCTCAGCTACTTCATCTATTTTTACAAAAAAGTCGTTATACAGTTCTTCAAATTTTTCGTGTAGTTCAAAGAATTTATCGCCTTGTATATTCCAGTGGAATCCGCGTAAATTTTGATAAAAAACGGTATAATTAGCAAGCAAATCATTAAGCGAATGCGCTAGTTCTTCACATTTTTGCTTGTCAAGTCCAATGTTGTTATAGGTTTTCATGGGTACATTATTTTAAGTTAAAAATACCCCAAAAAGTCAATTCTAAATATGCTGGTATGCTGCTTCATTAGCAACTCTTCTTACAAAAACAGACATGGGGCTGATGAGTGCTAAAGTAACAAAAAAACCTAAAATTCTGATGTGGCGTGAAAGTTAATTCCAGGGTATTTGCTTTGAGTCATTTGTAAGGTAAAGGCAGAGTCTGCTAAGAATACCAATTGCCCTTGTTTATCTTTTGCTAAAAACTTGGATTTTGTTTGTTTAAAACCAGCAAAGTCAATTTCCCCATTTTCTTTTACTTCTACCCAACAGGCCTTGTGTACGTTTAGATTTTCATATGTACAGCTTGCACCGTATTCGTGTTCTAGACGGTATTGAATCACATCAAATTGCAGTGCACCTACAGTACCTACGATCTTACGCCCGTTTAGCTCTAAGGTAAATAGCTGTGCTACCCCTTCGTCCATGAGTTGGTCTATGCCTTTGTTTAGCTGTTTAGCTTTCATCGGATCAGCATTATTGATGTACCTGAAATGCTCGGGTGAAAAGCTTGGTATCCCTCTAAAGTGAATGCGTTCTCCAGAGGTGAGTGTGTCTCCAATTTTAAAATTTCCAGTGTCATGAAGTCCCACAATATCTCCAGGATAAGACACATCTACAATTTCTTTTTTATCTGCAAAAAATGCGTTTGGACTACTGAATTTGAGTTTTTTATTGTGACGTACGTGAAGGTAGGGTACGTTTCGTGTAAAGGTTCCCGATACAATTTTAATAAATGCCAATCGATCTCGGTGCTTGGGATCCATATTGGCATGAATTTTAAAGACAAACCCAGAAAAGGAATTTTCGTCTGGAGCAATGGTGCGTTCTTCACTCGTTTTGGGTAGGGGTGGCGGTGCAATATCCACAAAACAATCAAGCAATTCTTGTACCCCAAAATTGTTCAAGGCAGAGCCAAAAAACACAGGATGTTGCTGCCCTTTTAAATACGCACTTTGATCAAATGAAGGATAGACCTCTCGTACTAATTCCAACTCTTCTTCAAGCGTTGCCTTTGCAGTACTGCCTATATTATTTTCGAGAGCAGCATCGTCAAGATTTTCGATGATACTACTGTCGCTAATGGTAGTTTTGCTTTCTTCGTCAAACAAGCGTACGTTATTATTCCAGAGATTATAAATTCCTTGGAAGTCATATCCCATTCCAATGGGAAAACTCAATGGAACGGTTGTAAGTCCTAATTTTTGCTCCACCTCATCTAGTAGATCAAAAGCGTCTTTACCTTCGCGGTCGAGTTTATTAATGAAAACTATGATTGGGATATTTCGCATACGACACACCGATACCAATTTTTCGGTTTGTTCTTCAACACCTTTTGCTACGTCAATCACGACAATCACGCTATCTACAGCTGTCAAGGTTCGGAACGTATCTTCTGCAAAATCTTTGTGACCAGGCGTGTCTAAAATATTGATTTTCTTGTTTTTATATAAAAAGGCCAGTACAGATGTAGCTACCGAAATGCCACGCTGACGTTCTATTTCCATAAAGTCGCTGGTGGCAGTTTTTTTGATTTTGTTTGACTTTACTGCGCCTGCCTCTTGAATAGCGCCTCCGAATAAAAGTAACTTTTCGGTAAGTGTTGTCTTTCCTGCATCGGGATGCGATATGATGCCAAAGGTGCGTCTGCGTGCTATTTCTTCCAAAAAACTCATAGGTGCAAAAATACATTGATTTATGAAAAGGACACTTTGCCACATCATTTTTTGTATTTTTATTCCCACATGGAAGAACTAGTTGTTTTGGTTGACTCAGCAGATAATCAATTGGGGTTAATGCCGAAAATGGAAGCGCACGAAAAAGGTGTGTTACATCGTGCCTTTTCTGTTTTTATTCTTAATGATAAAGGCGAGCTTATGCTACAACAACGAGCGTTACACAAATACCATTCACCAGGCTTATGGACCAACACTTGTTGCAGCCATCAACGGGACGGGGAGGGTAATATTTCTGCAGGTCAGCGCAGATTACATGAAGAAATGGGATTTGTTACTGATCTTAAAGAAGTAACCTCATTTATTTACAAAGCGCCATTTGATAACGGGCTTACCGAGCATGAGTTAGATCATGTCTTGATTGGGCAATACAACGACGCACCCAATATCAACTCCGATGAAGTTGCCAGTTGGAAATGGATGCCTGTGGAAGAAGTTCGTGCCGATATTGCTGCCCACCCCGAGCTCTATACCGCGTGGTTTATTATTATCTTTGAACAATTCTATGAAAAAATTAAATTGCTATGAATAAAGTAACCGTGAGCCGAAAGGCACACTTTAATGCGGCCCACCGACTGTATAGGAAAGATTGGACAGATGCCCAAAACGAAGCCATCTTTGACAAGTGTAGTAACCCTTATTTTCATGGGCACAACTATGATCTTATTGTTTCCGTTACAGGGGAGATTGACCCAGAAACTGGCTATGTGATGGACATGAAGGTCCTTAAGGATTTGATTAAAGCTCATATAGAAGACGCCTTTGATCATAAAAACCTGAATGAACAAGTGCCTGAGTTTGCATCCTTAATTCCTACTGCAGAAAATATTTCGATAGTGATTTGGGAAAAGCTTAGACCTCACATTGAAAAAAATAATGATTTATCTATAACTTTGTATGAAACCTCTCGAAACTACGTAGAGTTTTCGGGACCTAAATAAACATAAGATTATGGCATCTATTCGTGATTTAAAGAAAGATATTAACCACGTGTTGGGAGAGATTATTGAAATGACTTTTGACTGGGAAAAAGCTAATCCAGACGCCGATAAAAAATCTTCTTCGGCCATTGTTGACGAGGCCATAACCGCCTTTGATGTATTCAGCGTAAAACTTAACCAAAAAGACGTTGCGAACAAAAAAGCACACTTTCGTGCGATTCAAGATGAGCTTGCCGAAAAGGGGAATGCACTGATCGAAAAGCTTAACGCACTTTAAGTACTTTCCTAAATGTTAGGTTAATGCGTGGCCCAACTTCTCGTGCCGTTTTTGCAACTTGATGTTTCCAATAGTGTTGCGTGCTTCCTTCCATAAGCAGTAAACTCCCATGTGCTAATGCAAATTTTAGACGTTGGGTTTTATCCTTTTTGTGCCTAAGATGAAAATAGCGTTCTGCTCCTAAACTCACAGACGCAATTATAGGGTTTTGTCCTAATTCGGGTTCGTCGTCGGCGTGCCAACCGTTACTGTCTTTTCCTGTTCGATATAAATTCAATAATACCGTAGTGAAGCGTTCCTCGCAAAGCGTTTGAATTTTTGTTTCGATTTCCCTGAGCGATTTGGTCATTGGGTTTGGGTGCATCACAATTCCCGAATATCCGTAAGGATCGGTAGTGTGTCCATGCAATGAAGTCATACGGGGTTGCGGATAGGTTTTTCCAAAAACCGTAATTGGATCGTTTTGCCATGGAATAGTATCAAGTAGCTCTGAAAAATAGGCATCTGCAACATCTTTTGCTAAAAAATTGGGGAAATACCGAATTGTAGCATCGGGAAGTTTGGGTTCAAAAACATCTAAAAGCAATGACATTATTTGGTGTTTTTTTTCTTGTTTCTCTTCTTTGAAGCTTCTTCTTTGTAGTGGAAAAATAAGGTGTTTACAAAACCCAAAATTAATGCCACACCAATTATAATATACGCCATGGTAAAGAGCTTTCCCAAATTAGTTTGTGGCGAAAAATCGCCATAGCCAATGGTAGTAAGGGTAATGACTGAAAAATAAAGTGAATCTAACCAAGACCAATCTTCAATATAGCGGTAGGCAACTGTGCCAATTGCCAAGAAAATACTGGTAGCAAAAAGCAAACTACGGTAGGCTGGGTCTCGCCAAAAAGAAAGTAGTATGCGCCAAAAAAATAGCATAACGTAAGGTTTCTCTAAAATTAGGAAAATTTAAAAGAAAAATCCCTCAACTTAAAAAGTGAGGTATATTTATTAAAATAAGATTAAAAACTTACTTAATCATATCAAAGCTACGTTTGATAAATGCGGTAAGTTCTTCTCCTTTAAGTAGCGATTGTGACAAACGCGCCAAATCCAGCGATTGTTTTATCAAGCGTTCTTGTTTCTTTTTGGTTTTGGTTTCCAAAATTTGTGACACCAACGGGTGATTTACATTTACCACTAATTGATACATTTCGGGAAAACCACCACCAAACATACCGCCGCCGCCAGTTTGCTGCATTTCTTTCATACGGCGCATAAATTCGGGCTGCGTAATCATAAAGGGTGCAGCTTCGCTGTCCATGGCTTCTAATTGAACTGTGTATTTTTCTTTTGGCACAACATCTTCAATAAGCGGTTTGAGCGTTTCTTTTTGCTCGTCGCTTAGTTTAGAAAGTTGTGGTTCGTCTTTTGCAATAAGCTTATCTATATGATCTGCATCTACACGAATAAAACCTAACTTGTCGTCTTCTTGCTCTAATTTTTGCAACAAATGCCCCACAATTGGCGAGTCCAGCAAAAGAACAGTGTAGCCTTTGTCTTTGGCAGCCTGGATGTAAGCGTGTTGCTCATCTGTATTTGCTGCATACAACTGAATCAGTTTTCCGTCTTTATCTGTCTGTGCTTCTTTGGTTTGCTCTTTAAGTTCATCTAGCGTTAAGAATGTTCCGTCTGTAGTTGGAAAGAGGTTGAATTTTTTTGCTTTGTCGTAGAATTTTTCTTCTGAAAGCATTCCATATTCAATTACCATTTTGATATCGTTCCACTTTTGTTCTAAGTTTTCACGCTCGTTTTTAAAGATAGATTGCAATTTATCCGCTACTTTTTTGGTAATATAATTGCTGATTTTCTTGACTGCACCGTCTGCCTGAAGGTAACTTCTAGATACGTTTAATGGAATGTCTGGCGAATCAATTACACCACGTAACATGGTCAAAAACTCAGGCCCAATGCCTTCCACATTATCTGTTACAAAAACCTGATTTTGATATAGCTGAATACGGTCTTTTTGAACATTAAGATCGTTATTCAGTTTTGGGAAATACAAAATACCTGTCAGCGCAAATGGATAATCCACATTTAAGTGAATATGGAATAGCGGCTCTTCAAACTGCATCGGGTAGAGCTCGCGATAAAATGAAGTATAATCCTCGTCCTTTAACTCACTTGGCTTTTTTGTCCATGCTGGAGTAGGGTTGTTGATGATATTATCAACGGTTTCTTTAACTTCTTTTTTATCGTCACCTTCACCTTCTTCATGGCTTACTTCGCGCGTTCCAAACTTTATGGGAATAGGCATGAATTTATTGTATTTGGTAAGCAATTCTTTGATGCGCGCTTCCTCCAAAAACTCATCTGACTCACTATCAATATGTAGAATAATTTCTGTGCCTCTTGCTGTTTTGTCATGTTCAACAAGTGTGTATTCGGGGGAGCCGTCACAAGTCCAATGCGCTGCCGGTTCGTCTTTGTGTGACTTCGTGATGATTTCGACTTTCTCTGACACCATAAATGCAGAATAAAATCCGAGACCAAAATGCCCGATAATCCCACTGTCTTTAGCACTGTCTTTATATTGGTTGATGAACTCCTCAGCTCCAGAAAAAGCTACTTCGTTGATGTATTTGTTTACCTCATCAGCGGTCATGCCAAGTCCATGGTCAACAACATGAAGGGTGCGCTTGTCTTTGTCAACCTTAATTTCAATGATCGGATTATCGTACGTTACCTTTGCTTCGCCAATATTGGTTAGATGTTTGAGCTTTAGTGTAGCGTCTGTAGCATTTGAAATGAGCTCACGCAAGAAAATTTCGTGGTCACTATAAAGGAATTTTTTAATGAGTGGAAAAATGTTTTCTACTGCAACATTTATTTTACCTGAAGACATATTATTTGTTTTTCTATTTAAACCAAAAAAAATACCAAAGTGAATATGCTGACATGATGACACTATTTTTTTGTTTAAATAATTTGTTTATTTATTAAACATTTTTATATTTGTGGAGTAGTCAATCAACAGTATTGTTGCGGAGAAAATTGCTATGAAACTCTATTGATTACAACACTCCTTCTATTGGTTTGTTTAATTTTGGTTAAGTTGTTCGAAGGTGCATCGTGGTTGTTGCACCTTCTTTTTTTACTACCAATTTTATTTTGTTTATTGCATCTCCAATTTCATTAAATATGTACAGCTCTCGAATTATAGGACTCGGACATTATGTTCCTGACAACATTGTCACCAATGACGATTTGTCTAAACTTATGGATACAAATGACGCATGGATCACAGAGCGTACAGGAATTAAAGAGCGTCGCATAATAAAGAAAAATTCGGGTGAGGGTACTGCAACCATGGGTGTAAAAGCTGCTGAAATGGCATTAGAGCGCTCCGGGATAGGTAAAGAAGATATCGATCTAATCATTTTTGCAACGCTTAGTCCAGACTTGTATTTTCCGGGTTCTGGAGTCCTGTTACAAGATATAATGGGCATGGGTACTTGTCCTGCATTAGACATCAGAAACCAATGTTCAGGATTTATTTATGGCCTTTCTGTTGCGGATCAATTTATAAAAACGGGCATGTACAAAAACGTACTTTTAGTAGGCTCGGAACACCATTCAGGTGGTATGGATTTTACTACGCGCGGACGAACCGTTTCGGTTATTTTTGGCGATGGTGCTGGTGCAGCAGTACTTACAAGAGAAGAAGATACTACTAAAGGGATTCAGTCTACACACTTATATTCTGAGGGCAAACACGCCGAGGAATTGGCTATTATTGGTCCAAGTACAAAACGTTGGATTCCAGAAATTGTATCTGAATATGACGAACACGACATGCGATATCACCCCTACATGAACGGGCAATTGGTATTTAAAAATGCCGTTGTTCGTTTTAGTGAAGTAATTCAAGAGGCCTTGCATAAAAATGCTAAGAGCACCACCGATATCGATTTGTTTATACCACATCAAGCCAATTTGCGGATTGCACAATTTGTACAGAAAAAGTTTAGCCTTCGAGACGATCAAGTTTTTAATAATATTATGCGATATGGAAACACTACCGCCGCATCTATCCCAATTGCACTTTCTGAGGCTTGGGGCGAAGGTAAAATCAAACAAGGCGATACCGTCTTATTAGCTGCTTTTGGCAGTGGTTTTACCTGGGGGAGCGCTCTGATACACTGGTAGTCCAATTCCTGAGAACCAAAGAAGAATTAACGAAAGTGCACCATTGAGTGCCAATACAAAAAAGCCAAAATCGAAGCCGAAATTTGTTTTGCTTAGCGTTGCTATGCAATAGGTAAGTACGGGAGTTACAATACAAATAATGGGCGCATATTTATCTCGGAGTGCACGTTTCGAAAAAATACCCAACAAGAATAATCCAAGGAGTGGTCCATAAGTGTAACCAGCAAACAACAGCAATTGTGCGATAACGCTTTCGGTTTTAATCACATAATAAAAAACGACCATGCAGCACCAAAGCGCAACTGCGATTATCCGATGTAATAGTTTACGTTGTTTTACGCCACGCTCTCCCTTATCTATTTCCCATAAGTCTATACTTGCACTTGTAGCCAGGGATGTCATAGAACTATCGGCGCTGCTAAATGCTGCTGCAATTAGTCCAAATATAAAAGTATATGTAAATAATTTTCCTAAACCCGATTGTGTTGCAACCACAGGAAACAAGCTGTCTCCTGAGACTGTGATTTCATTGGCTTGTGCGTAAGCGGTAAGCAGCACGCCCAAGACCAAAAATAAAATTGTTACAACAACCAAGGCAATAGTGAACCAAAACATGTTTTTTTGTGCATCGCGCAATGAATGACAACTCAGATTTTTTTGCATCATTTCTTGATCCAGCCCTGTCATGGCAAATGAGATGAGTACACCCGCGAAGAATTGCTTCACAAAATGTTGTCCACTGTTCCAATCCTCCCAAAAAAACATTTGTGTGGTAGGCTGTGCCTGCCACCACACCCCCAAAGACACTGCGTCTAACTGTAACGCATCAATCATAACATAAATGCCTACAATCAGTGCTAGCAGCATACAAATAGTTTGTACGGTGTCGGTGTAAATAATGGTTTTAATTCCTGTTTTTTGTGTGTAGAGCCAAATACCAATAATAGCAATAGCTGCACTTGCCCAAAACGGAACCTGAAGGGAATCTAAAGCGATCCAATGCAATACTTTTAGTACCAGGAACATCCGAAAACTAGTTCCTGTTAGCCGTGATAAAATAAAAAAAGAGGCGCCTGTTTTATAGGTGCTTTTACCAAATCTGTGCTGTAAATAACTATAAATACTAACCACATTCCATTTGTAATAGAGCGGCAATAAAATCGTTCCAATAAATAAATACCCAAGCGCGTACCCCAATACCATTTGTACATATCCAAGCTGCGTACTTGCCACCCAACCCGGAACAGAAACAAAAGTCAACCCAGAAAGTGATGCGCCAATCATGCCAAAAGCAACTAAATACCATGGTGCTTTTTTGTTGGCTGAGAAAAAAGTTGCATTGCTATTGCTTTTTCCTACCGCCCTTGAAATGCCATACAGGACTCCAAAATACGCCAATAAACAAAGCCCTAATGATTGAGCGGACATGATTTTTTTTGTAAATATAGTGTTGGTGTAGCTTTTAGTGAAATAGTGTATTTTTGAGCATGGATTTTCCTTCCTCTTTAGTACAGAAAGCTGTTGATGAAATTGCACAACTTCCAGGCATTGGCCGCCGTTCTGCACTTCGTCTTGTGCTACACCTTTTACGCCAACCCAAAGATTTTAGTGAAAGACTCTCAAGTGCTATTGCAACATTGCGCCAACAAATACGTTATTGTACTACGTGCCACAACATTTCAGATGCGGAAGAGTGCAGTATTTGTGCAAACCCGCTTCGTAATCAAGAGGTACTGTGTGTGGTAGAAGATGTACGCGACGTTATGGCAATAGAAGCAACAGGACAATTTAAAGGTAGGTACCATGTGTTGGGTGGAAAAATTGCCCCCATGGAAGGAATTGGCCCCCAACAACTTACGATTGATGCGCTCATCGAGCGCGTAGAACATGAAGAGATTAAAGAAATAATTTTTGCGCTTGGCAGCACCATGGAAGGCGACACAACAAACTACTATATTTTTAAAAAATTAAATAAATTTCCATTGGTTTTTTCCGCTATTTCTCGCGGTATTGGTGTAGGCGATGAATTGGAATACGCAGATGAACTTACACTTGGGCGAAGTATCAGTCAGCGGATTCCTTTTGAAGTATCTATGAAAAATTAAGCATGAAGTTATCTATAATTATTTTAAACTATAACGTAAAATATTTTATCGATTTGTGTCTGCAAAGTGTTTTGGCAGCTACAAAAAATATAGATGCCGAAATCATTGTAGTTGACAACGCATCAGTAGATGGGAGTGTTTCTTGGATAAAATCCCAGTTTCCACAAGTAAAACTTATTCAAAACAACCAAAATGTAGGGTTTCCAAAGGGGAACAATATTGGTGTGCAACAGTCAAAAGGAGAGTATCTGTGTGTATTAAATCCAGATACGGTTGTGGCGGAAGATACATTTATCAAGGCCTTATATTTTATGGATAATAACGAGCAACTTGCCATTATGGGACCAAAACTCATTGACGGATCAGGGCGCTTTTTAAAAGAATCTAAACGTGGCGTACCAACCCCTTGGGTGGCATTTACCAAAGTGATGGGGTTGTATAAAGTAGTCCCTAAACTTTTTGGAAAATACTACAACCTAAAATTACCTACAAATAAAGCAGGTGAGACCGATGTTTTGGTTGGGGCTTACATGTTTATGAAAACAGCGCATTATCGTGCACTCAATGGCTTTGATGAAGATTGCTTTATGTATTCAGACGATATTGATTTAAGCTATCGCTCTTTACAATTAGGAAAGCTAAATTTTTACAATCCCGATATAAATATCATTCACTTTAAAGGTGAAAGCACCCCGAAAGATTTTGCCTACCAAATGATGTTTAGAGAAGCCATGAATTATTTTTATACCAAGCATTTTCATGTGTCTAATCTGGTCAAAATTTGGATTAAACTAGCCACGAATGTGTTTAGTTTTTTAAAGCGTTTTAGAGGATCTAATGCTATGAGCAACAAAATACAACCAAGCCGTTATTGGCTCATATCTCATGAGCTAAATTTGGAAATAGGTGTAAATAAAAACATTCCTTTTGTTCATACATTAAGGTTTGATGACCTACTAAAATATAAAAATACGAGAACCGAAATCATTTTTGACCCTGAAAGTATCTCATTTAAAGAAATCATTGCGTTTATGGATTTGCATAAAAATTCATTCTCCTATAAATTTCTGAGCTCAGATAAAGGGCATGCCGTAGGAAGCAACTCTAGTAACACCAAAGGTGAAGTGCTTGTAATGTCTTAGCGCAAGCCATGATTTATTTGTACTTTTGAAAAAAAATTGAAATGTCCATTTATCAGCTTGTATTGCCCGCAATGGGCGAGAGTGTTTCTGAAGCTACCGTTACGCAATGGTTGAAAAAAGTAGGCGATACTGTTGTTGCTGATGAAGCTGTTGTTGAGGTTGCTACAGATAAAGTAGATTCTGAAGTGGCAAGTGAGTTTAACGGCGTAATCAAAAAAATATTGCATCCTGTAAATGCGGTTGTTGCCGTAGATGCCGCTTTAGCACTCATTGAAACCGACGAGGCAAGTCCGCAACAAACCGTAGTAGAAACAACGCCAAAAGTTGAAACACCTGTTATTGAAAAGGCAACCGAAACTGCGGAAAGCTATATGGAGCAAGCAAAAGAATTAGTAGCTCCTGCGGTACAATCTACCACTGAAGATTCTCGTTTTTATTCACCACTTGTAAAAAACATTGCTAAACAAGAAAATATTTCAGAGGCAGTATTGGCAACTATTTCTGGTACAGGAAAAGATGGTCGGGTGACAAAGCGTGATATTTTGGCATATGTCCAAAACAGAAAAGCACCGCAAACACCAACCCCACCAGCTGCTGTCAAAACACCTACTGCTACACCGCCAATTTCAAGAAGTGTTGAAGATGCTATTATTCCTATGACACGCATGGAACAAATGATTTCGGAACACATGACGCGAAGTCTTCAAACATCAGCACACGTGCAGTCTTTTATAGAAATTGATGTAACCAAATTGTGGAAATGGCGTGAAAAAGTAAAGCAAGATTTTGTGAAACAACACGGAGTGAAACTTACATTCACCCCAATATTTTTTCAGCTTGTGGCACAAATTTTACCCGAGTTTCCACTGCTAAATAGTTCCTTAGAAGGCACAAATATTATCAAGAAAAAAGATCTTAATTTGGGAATGGCTACCGCCTTACCCGATGGAAACCTTATCGTTCCTGTTATTAAAGAAGCAGACTCTTTCAATATGGTAGGGTTGGCAAAAAAAGTGCACGAACTTGCTTCTAGTGCCAGAAACAACACGTTAAACCCCGATGATGTTCATGGTGGAACATACACGATTACCAACGTGGGAATGTTTGGCAGTTTGACCGGAACACCTATTATAAATCAACCACAGGTTGCCATTCTTGCGCTTGGCGCAATTCGAAAAGTACCTGCCGTTTTGGAAACTGAACACGGCGATGTGATTGCTGTGCGTCACCAAATGGTGGTATCACACAGTTATGACCACCGTATCATAAATGGGGCTATGGGCGGGATGTTTTTACTTCGTCTAAAAGAACGTATCGAGAACTGGGACAACACGCAAACACTGTAATATGGAACTTTCGTTAACCCGTCCTTTATGTTTTTTTGATTTGGAAACCACAGGTGTAAATGTGGCAAAAGATCGCATTGTAGAAATTTCTATTTTAAAGGTTTTTCCAAACGGTAATAAAGAAGCAAAAACGTGGTTGGTGAACCCTGAAATGCCCATTCCGCCACAAACCACAGCCGTACACGGTATCACAGATGAAAAAGTTGCCAACGAACCTATCTTTAAGCAATTAAGCAAACAGGTTAACGATATGATTAAAGGCTCTGATTTGGCAGGGTTTAATTCCGATCGGTTTGATATTCCACTATTGGCAGAGGAAATGCTTCGTGCAGGAATTGATGTGGATTTTAAAAAACAACTAACCGTAGATGTGCAAACCATTTTTCACAAAATGGAAAAGCGAAACCTTTCTGCAGCCTACTCATTTTATTGTGGTAAAAATTTAGAAAATGCACACAGTGCAGCAGCTGATACCACAGCAACCTATGAGGTGCTGAAGGCGCAAATTGAAAAATACGATGAGTTAGAAAATGATGTTGTGAAGTTGAGTGCTTTTTCTACTAGACGTAAAAGTATTGACTTTGCAGGATTTATTCTTGCTGATGATGATGGCGAACCTTCGTTTAGTTTTGGAAAGCACAAAGGCAAAAAAGTAGTGGATGTATTGCAACGTGAGCCAGGGTATTTTAGTTGGTTGCTAGATGCTGATTTTCCACTTTACACAAAAAAAGTATTAACTGCCATTCGATTGGAAACTTTGAATACCAATTCATGAAAATTATTTGTATTGGCAGAAACTACGCAGATCATATAGATGAATTGCAAAATACGCGACCAGATGCGCCTATAATTTTTATCAAGCCCGATACCGCCATTGCACAATCCAACCTTCCGTTTTTTATTCCTGAATTTTCTAGTGATGTTCACTATGAGGTAGAAGTTTTGGTGAAAATCAACCGAATTGGAAAACATATTCAATCCAAATTTGCACATAAACACTACAATGAAATTGGTTTAGGAATTGACTTCACAGCACGTGATCTCCAACAAAAACTTAAGTCTGACGGACTGCCGTGGGAAAAAGCAAAGGCATTTGATGGCTCGGCAGTGGTAGGAAAGTGGTTTGATAAATCCTCGCTTGGCGATTTGTCTAATATCTCTTTCACTCTTCATAAAAACGGAAAAGTGGTTCAAGATGCAGCCACCAGTTTGATGCTTTGGAGCATTGACGAAATCATTGAACACGTATCTCAATTTTTTACATTAAAGATTGGCGATATCCTGTTTACAGGAACTCCTGCTGGTGTTGGTAAAGTAATGAAAAATGATAAGTTAGACGGGTTCATCCATGATTATAAAGCGTTTTCAGTAACGGTAAAATAGATGCGAGCAGATATCATAACCATTGGCGATGAAATACTTATTGGGCAGATTGTGGACACTAATGCTGCTTTTCTTGGCAAAGCGCTTAACAAAATTGGGGTTGAGGTGCGTCAAATACGTTCTATTTCGGATGACAAGACGGCGATATTAGAGGTATTTAGTGAAGCCCAAAACAATGTTGATTTGGTGGTTATGACAGGCGGTTTGGGACCAACCAAAGACGACATCACCAAACATACCTTGTGTCAATATTTTGACGATTCGTTAGTTTTTTGTCCCGAAGTGATGACACACATCGAAATGCTTTTTTCTAAATATGTAAAGGCACCAGTTAATGATCTAAATCGCTCTCAGGCAATGTTGCCTTCTACTTGCAAGCAATTTTTTAATCATCACGGTACAGCAATGGGCATGTGGATGCGAAAAGAAAACACCGTTTTTGTGTCGCTTCCGGGTGTGCCTTTTGAAATGAAATATCTAGTGGGTGAATACCTTATACCCGAGATAAAAAAAACCTTTTCTCTTCCTGTATTGGTTAATAAAACCATGATGACTTACGGATTGGGAGAAAGCATTATTGCCGAAAAAATATCCGATTGGGAACATGCGCTCCCGCCGCATATCAAATTGGCTTATTTACCCAATTTGGGGCGTGTACGTTTGCGTCTGTCTGCAAAAGGATCGAATCAAGTTAAGTTACTTAACGAAATTGATCTGCTTTTTAATGCCTTGTATCCGATTATTGGTGAAAATATAAAGGGATTTGAGTCCGAAGAGCCCATTGAACAGCAAATTGGAAACGCACTGATTTCAAAGGGTTATACACTTGCAACAGGAGAAAGCTGTACAGGTGGTACTTTGGCTTCGTTATTCACCAAAAATGCAGGTGCCTCTGCGTATTTTAAAGGCTCAGTAGTAAGTTATGCTACAGAAATTAAACAAACTGTTTTGGGTGTTTCAAAAGACCTTCTTGCAAAACATACTGTTGTAAGTGAGCCAGTTGCGCTAGCAATGGCAAAGGGCGTTTTGCAACAAACAGCAGCAGACGTCGCTGTGGCAACTACTGGAAATTTTGGTCCAACAAAAGGAGAAGCCGATGCCGAAATTGGCACGGTCTGCATTGCCATAATTACCCCAAAACAGGAGTTTGTAGAAACCTTTTGCTTTGGGAAACATCGTGAACGAAATCTTCAAAAAACTATCAATAAGGCGCTAGAATTGTTACACGGGATTTTGGTTCGTTAACTTCGCTTAAAAAATTTTTTTAAAACGCCATATTTCACTAAGTTTGCACCCTGTTAAAAAATAGGTCATGTCGAAAGTATGTGAATTAACGGGCAAAAAAGCGATGGTTGGGAACAACGTTTCGCATGCCATGAATAAAACCAAGCGCAAATTTGGTGCAAACCTTATCAAGAAACGTTTTTATCTTGTAGAGGAAGACAAGTGGATAACACTTAAATTATCTACAACCGCGTTAAAAACCATTAACAAAAAAGGGCTTTCAGCTGTGATTAAAGAAGCACGCGCACAAGGCCTAATCAAATAATACACGTCATGGCTAAAAAAGGAAATCGCGTTCAAGTTATTTTAGAGTGTACCGAACATAAAGACTCTGGGTTAGCAGGAACTTCACGATATATCACAACCAAAAACAAAAAGAATACGCCAGATCGTATTGAAATTAAAAAATTCAACCCGATCTTAAAGCGCATGACAGTTCACAAAGAAATTAAGTAATTATGGCAAAGAAAACCGTAGCAACATTACAGACAAAATCAAAACGTCTTACGAAAGCCATTAAAATGGTGCGTAGCGAAAAATCTGGCGCATACACATTTGTAGAAACCATCTTAGCACCAGAAATGGTGAACGACTGGTTATCTAAAAAATAAACCAATCCATATTAAACTATATAAAAGCCACTTTTTGTGGCTTTTTTTGTAGCCATAACGTACCTTTAGCACATGGGTTTTTTTACTAAATCATCTGAACAATTACAATCAGGTCTTTCTGCGACCAAGCGTGCTTGGACACAGCGTTTAAAAAAAGCGGTTTTAGGCCGCAGTTCGGTTGACGCTGATCTATTAGAGGAATTAGAGGAGGTTTTATTGATGTCAGATGTGGGCGTGTCAACAACCCAAAAAATCATGAACCGGCTCCAAAAACGGGTCTCTAAAGAAAAATACCTTAAAGTCTCAGAGTTAGATAAATTACTTTACGATGAAATTATCGAACTGCTTACGGCTACTGTATCTTCACAAAAAATCAATACAAACCATCTCAAAGTAGTGTTGGTTGTGGGAGTTAATGGGGCAGGAAAAACGACTTCTATTGGAAAGTTGGCTCACCGTTATAAAAGCGAAGGAAAAAACGTAATGCTTGCTGCCGCCGATACCTTTAGAGCAGGGGCCGTTGCACAATTGCGCTTGTGGTCTGAGCGTGTTAATGTTCCTCTTGTGGAGCTTCATGAGGGGAGTGATCCAGCTTCTGTAGCATATACTGCCGTAGAGCGCGCCAAAAAAGAAGATGTTGATGTGTTGTTAATTGACACGGCAGGACGCTTACACAACAATACCAACCTCATGCAGGAGTTGGCAAAAATCCAGCGTGTGATACAAAAATTAATTCCTGATGCACCACATGAAGTACTACTTGTTTTAGATGGAGGTACAGGACAAAATGCCTTTATGCAAGCCAAACTTTTTGCCGAGGCTACTGCTGTTTCGGGGCTTATTTTAACAAAGTTAGACGGTACAGCAAAAGGTGGAGTGGTTATCGGAATTTCAGACGAACTCGAAGTGCCCATACGGTACATTGGAGTGGGTGAAGGCATAGAAGATTTACTGTCATTTGATGCAAAAGAATTTTTAGATTCGCTTTTTGGCGATGCGTAAAGTCAATTAGTATGCGAACAAAATCAACAAAGAAGAACAAAATAAACGTCGTTACCCTGGGATGTTCCAAAAACATCTACGATTCTGAGGTATTGATGGGCCAACTAAAAGCCAGCAACAAAGATGTGGTTTATGAACAACAAGGTAATATTGTTGTGGTAAATACATGTGGGTTCATTGACAATGCTAAAGAAGAGTCAGTGAATACGATCTTATCATTTGCTGAACAAAAAGAGTTAGGTCAAATAGATAAACTTTTTGTAACAGGTTGTTTGAGCGAGCGTTACAAGCCCGAATTAGAAGCCGAAATCCCAAATGTTGATGATTATTTTGGCACAACCGATTTACCTCTTTTACTCAAAGCTTTGGGAGCAGATTACCGCCACGAGTTGCTTGGAGAACGCCTTACGACAACACCCAAAAACTATGCATATTTAAAAATATCAGAAGGCTGCGATCGCCCTTGTTCCTTTTGCGCAATTCCGCTTATGCGCGGATCACATCGCTCTAAACCTATTGAGGATTTGGTTCAGGAAGCCACAGGTCTTGCCAAAAACGGGGTAAAAGAACTCATTATTATTGCACAAGACTCTACCTATTACGGACTAGATTTATACAAAGAACGCCGTTTGGCAGATTTACTAAAGGCACTTTCACAAGTTCAGGGTATCGTGTGGATACGTCTGCATTACGCTTTTCCAACCGGATTTCCTGAAGATGTGTTAGAAGTAATTGCAACGGAACCAAAAGTATGTTCCTACATCGATATTCCGCTACAGCATATTTCAGATGCTGTTTTACGCTCCATGAGGCGAGGAACTACGCAAGAAAAAACCACGGCGTTACTTCATAAATTTAGAACCGCAGTTCCTAACATGGCAATTCGCACTTCGCTTATTTTGGGTTATCCCGGAGAAACTGAAGAAGATTTTGAACTGTTGAAGTCATGGGTAAGAGAAATGCGTTTTGAGCGTTTAGGCTGCTTTCAATACAGTCACGAAGAAAACACACACGCACATGTGTTGCAAGACGATGTTCCTGCCGAAGTAAAACAAGCGAGAGTAAACGAACTCATGGAACTTCAAGCGCAGATTTCATGGGAGAAAAATCAAGCATTGATAGGGAAAACATTAAAATGCGTAATTGATAGAAAAGAAGGGAACTATTTTGTTGGGCGTACTGAATTTGATTCTCCCGATGTGGATAACGAGGTTTGGGTGGATGCAAAAGAACATTATCTTAAAATTGGTGATTTTGCCAAACTAAAGATTACTGCTGCGCAAGATTTTGATCTGCAAGCCGTTCCTTCCAAGGAAGAATTGGCGTAAAATGCGTCAATTTCACATATTAACTACTTTTGCCACGTGAAGTCAATAGCATCTTTGGGGTTTCAATCGGGCGTGTATTCGCCTTTGATGCAGCGTATGTTGCAATCAGACAAGGCACTTTTCTCATTTTATAATGGGTTATTTTCAGAAACATCTGCTCAAAAGGTAGCTCAAAATAGAGCAGCCACATTCTCAAAAGAAAGCCGACAAGTACTGGTAGATGTTATCCATAATCAATATGGACATATAGATCAAAAAGAAGAAGTTTCATCAAATCTGCAGCTATTAAAAAACGCCAATACAGTTACGGTAACTACTGGCCACCAACTAAATATCTTTACGGGTCCTTTGTTTTTTTGGTACAAGATCTTAGATGCGATTAATATGGCCGAACGCATGCAACAGTTAGATCGTTCCCATCACTACGTACCCGTGTTTTGGATGGCTTCAGAAGATCATGATTTTGAAGAAATCAACCACTTTTTTTTGGGGGAGCAAAAAGTGCGCTGGGAAACAAAATCAGGCGGTCCAGTAGGGCGAATACATACCAAAACTTTAGCCGATTTACAAAGTCAGTTGGAGCCGTATTGGAATAAAACTCAATTAGGAAAAGAGCTGTTGGCATTGTTTACAGCTTGTTATTTAAAAGAAGATAATTTGGCCAATGCTACCCGAAAGTTAGTGGATCAGCTTTTTGGAAAGTATGGATTAATTGTTATTGATGGCGATGATCCTGCACTTAAGAAAGGTTTTGTTCCAACACTAATCAAAGAGGTTAAGAAACAAGTAACAAACAAAACGGTTTTAGAAACGGATAACGGATTAGCAAAAGTAATATCCGGCTACAAGCCGCAAGTAAATTCAAGGGAAATTAATTTATTTTACTTGCTGGATGACAAGCGTTTACGCATTGTAAAAAAAGATAAAAGTTACGCAACAACAGAAGGCGCATACAATTGGGATGAAGCTGCATTGGAAAACGAAATACAATCGCATCCCGAGCGGTTTTCTCCAAACGCACTTATGCGTCCCTTGTATCAGGAGTGTATTTTACCAAACATTACTTATATCGGGGGCGGAGGCGAGTTGGCATATTGGTTACAACTGAAGGCTACTTTTGAAGCATTTGATATTCCATACCCATTATTACAACACCGCTCGAGTGTATTGCTAATGTCCGAAAAGCAAGTAAAGAAATGTGCCAACCTAAATCTACAATTACAGGATTTATTTTTATCAAAAACCTTATTTATTAACAAACGGGTACGCCAAATTAGTGATATTGACATTGATTTTAGCTCTCAAAAAGATGTGTTAATCAATCATTTTGAATCATTAAAAGAACTTGCCAAACAAACTGATGCGTCTTTTTTGGGAGCGGTTAATGCACAAGAAAAAAAGCAAATCAAGGGGTTGGAAAACCTCGAAAAAAGATTGCTTAAGGCGCAGCGAATCAAACTACAAGACCATATTATTCGCGCTACTGACATTCAAAATGCACTTTTTCCAAATGGGAAATTACAAGAAAGAACAGCTCATTTTTCTGCGGTTGTAGGAGCTTTGTCTATAGATGCATTTACGTGTGCGCTAAAGATGGCTCTTTTAGACGCAGAGGGATTACAAATAGTACAGTATTAAGCTGTTAAAAATTAATATAAAAGCCATAAGCACCAAAGGAGTTTAGTTGTATTTTTGCATATGCAAAACAAAGTTCTCATTCTCGATTTTGGTTCGCAATACACACAGCTTATTGCACGCCGTGTTCGAGAACTCTCCATTTTTTGTGAAATTCACCCTTTCCATAGCCTTCCAGCAGATGTAAGCACTTTTAAGGCAGTTATCCTTTCGGGCTCCCCTTTTTCGGTGCGCTCTGATGATGCGCCACATCCCGATTTAAGTAAAATCCGAACTAAAGTGCCACTTCTTGGCGTGTGTTACGGTGCTCAGTATTTAGCGCATTTTAACGGCGGTGAAGTTGCGCCTTCTAGCACTAGGGAGTATGGACGCGCGCGTTTGGCAAACGTTGAAAAACACCCGTTTTTAAAGAATGTTCCGCAGGACTCCCAAGTGTGGATGAGTCATAGTGATACCATAAAAAAATTGCCAGAAAATGCCACGCAATTAGCATCAACTCAAGATGTTGCAAATGCTGCATATACCATGGATGATAACATGACCTTTGGTATTCAGTTTCATCCTGAGGTATATCATTCCACGGACGGAAAACAGTTGTTAAAGAACTTTTTAGTTGATATTGCTGGTATTACACCAGATTGGACTTCTGACGCTTTTGTAGATACTACAGTAGCTCAATTAAAAGAGCAATTAGGAGAAGATAAAGTAATTTTAGGTCTTAGCGGAGGTGTAGATTCGTCTGTTGCTGCCATTTTATTACACAAGGCTATTGGTGCAAACTTGCATTGTATTTTTGTCAACAATGGACTTTTACGTAAAGATGAATTCTCGGAAGTGCTTGTGCAGTATGAACACATGGGGCTTAACGTTAAAGGGGTTGATGCCACCGACGCATTTTTAAGTCAATTAGAAGGTGTCAGCGATCCTGAAACCAAGCGAAAAATTATTGGGCGTGTTTTTGTAGAAGTTTTTGATGATGAGGCCAATAAAGTAGAAGGTGCTAAGTGGCTAGCACAGGGAACTATTTACCCAGATGTGATTGAATCTGTTTCTGTAAATGGACCTTCGGCAACCATTAAGTCACATCACAATGTTGGTGGCCTTCCAGATTTTATGAAGCTTAAAGTGGTAGAACCCTTGAATATGTTGTTCAAAGACGAAGTGCGTAGGGTAGGTGCAAGCCTTAATATGGCTCCGTCAATTTTAGGACGGCATCCCTTTCCTGGACCTGGACTCGCTATCCGTATTTTGGGCGATATTACAAGAGAAAAAGTGAAAATGCTGCAAGAAGCAGATGCCATTTTTATACAAGGATTACGCGACCATGGTTTGTATGATAAGGTGTGGCAAGCAGGTGTAATGCTACTTCCCGTAAATTCGGTTGGCGTAATGGGAGATGAGCGTACGTATGAAAAGTGCGTTGCCCTTCGTGCAGTAACGTCAACAGACGGAATGACCGCAGATTGGGTACATTTGCCTTATGAATTCTTACAAGAAATTTCAAACCAAATCATTAATCGTGTTCCAGGAATTAACCGTGTGGTATATGATATTAGTTCAAAACCTCCTGCAACCATTGAGTGGGAGTAAACGTTTTATTGTTTTTGTATTTCTACTTTTTTGCATTGCGGGTGTTGCGCAACAGCCTGAAGTGTCGCATTTTGTTGTCCACAAAGTAAAAAAGAAAGAAACCCTTGATGCCATCGCATCTAGATATGACATCAGCACAGAACAGATTATTGCGCACAATCCATTTGCAAAAAAAGGGATTCGCAAGCGAGACAAGCTTAAAATACCGCGCTACAAAAAAGTCGTCAAGATTATATCAGCTCCTGCATTTGGAAATCATGTTGTAGCTCCTAAAGAAACCCTTTGGCGCGTGGCCTATACGTACGGAATTTCAATAGACTCCCTACGTATATTAAACACTGAAGTAGGGGATACGCTTTCCATTGGGGCGTCACTGAAAGTTCCAATAAAAACAGCCGAAGAAAAAGCAGCACAGTTTAGCTATTATACAGTGCAGCCAAGAGAAGGCTATTATAGAATTGAACAAAAATTAGGACTGAGTCGTGAGAAACTGACTGCCTTAAACCCTGAGCTTATCAGCGTAGATTTGCAAGCAGGTATGGTGCTAAAAATCCCAAAAATAGAAACGGATACGTTGTTGCAACAAAAAACCCAACTTTTTTCAAAACCGAGTTTTTGGGACAGTACGTTTGTAACACCTGTAGTTCGCATTGCGCTGATGGCACCGTTCCGCCTATCGCGTATTGAATTGAACTCTGTGCTACAAACCGAAAAAACACTTACAGAGCGCAACCTTACCACTGTTGCTTTGGACTTTTATGCGGGAATCCTTTTTGCTACAGATAGTCTGAATGCGGCTGGCTTAAGTGTTGAACTAACTGTTTTTGATACTGAAAATCAACGTCACATTGTTGAACAAATACTCAATCAACATAATTTTACTCAATTTGATGCTGTTATTGGACCGTTTACGCCAGGAAATGTAAGTCGTGTTTCGCAGGCACTAAGTTTTTTTAATACACCAGTTGTTTCTCCATTGACACCGCGTAATTTTAAATCCTATAAAACGAGTTTTAACTCCATTCCAAGTAAAAAAAATCTAAGCAAACGAATAGCTACGTATATAGACTCACTTGATGCCATCACTGAAAATCCATGTATTTTAATTATTTCTGATGATAAAAATCGAAAAACAGAGTTGAGATTACAAGAGCAATTTCCACTTGCAGAATTTATTCGACCCAATGAACGATTTGGATATGTAGAGCCTGACGTTGTAGATTCATTGCTTACACCAACACGACCAAATTGGGTGTTTTTAGAGAGTGAAGACTTAAATCTTATTACAAGCATGACGTCTATGCTAAATGCTCAACAACGAGATGATAGACAAGTGCAATTGTTTACACATTATCGTTCAGCAACTTATGACGACCCCAACGTTTCACAAGAACATTTAGGGAATATACGATTTACATACCCAAGTAATTTTCATATTAAACAAGATAGTACGAGATTAAAATTTGACGCTTCTTATAAAAGGCGTTTTGGTAAAGTACCTAACCGAACAGCAGTAAAAGGCTTTGATGTGATGATTGATGTAGCACTTCGCATTGCTGTAAAACGAAATTTATATAATGGCGTTTCATTGGGACTTGGAGAACAACTTCAACATCGATTTAAGTACTCCCCAATTCCTAGTGGTGGTTATGAAAATACGGCCACTTATATCATTCAGCAACAAGGGTTTGAAATGATTGAAGTTAAACCTCCTAGTATCGTCCTGGATTCGTTGCAGTCTAGGTAGTTTATTCTTTGTATTTTTGCACCTTTAATGCAATAAAACTATGCCTAAAACCAAATATGTTTTTGTTACTGGAGGAGTTACATCTTCCCTTGGTAAAGGCATAATTTCTGCATCTTTAGCAAACTTATTACAGGCACGTGGACTGAAAACCACGATTCAAAAATTTGATCCATACATCAATGTTGATCCTGGAACACTAAATCCTTACGAACACGGAGAGTGTTTTGTAACGGACGACGGCGCAGAAACAGATCTAGATTTAGGTCATTACGAGCGCTTTTTGAATGTACGCCCCTCACAAGCCAATAATGTAACCACAGGTCGAATTTATCAAAGTGTTATTCAGAAAGAGCGCCGTGGTGAATTTTTGGGTAAAACAGTTCAAGTAATTCCACACATCACCAACGAAATAAAGGAACGTATGCAGTTGCTAGGTTCTAGTGGAGCGTATGATGTGGTGATTACTGAAATTGGCGGAACTGTGGGAGATATTGAGTCCTTACCATACATTGAAGCAGTCCGGCAATTGCGATGGGAATTAGGCCGGGAAAACTGTATTGTAATTCACCTTACGCTTGTACCGTATCTGTCTGCAGCAGCCGAACTTAAAACAAAACCCACTCAGCACTCGGTAAAAACATTGATGGAAAGCGGTATTAACGCTGATGTTTTAGTGTGCCGCACCGAACATGAGCTTTCGGACGATATTCGCAACAAATTAGCCTTGTTTTGTAACGTTAAGCGCGAGGCGGTAATTCAATCTATTGACGCAGATACCATTTACGATGTGCCGCTTTTAATGCTTGAGGAAGGCTTGGATAAGGTTGTTTTGGACTTACTATTGCTGCCAGATAATTTAGAACCAGACCTTACAAATTGGAAAGCGTTTCTATTACGTCTTAAAAACCCAAAACAACACATTCGTGTTGGATTGGTAGGGAAATATGTTGAATTGCAAGATTCCTATAAGTCTATTTTAGAGGCATTTATTCACGCTGGTGCTGCTAACGAAGTAAAAGTAGAGGTTGTTTCTATTCACTCGGAACACCTAACACCTGAGAATTGTAAAACAAGTCTTGAGGGTCTTCATGGGTTACTTGTTGCCCCAGGCTTTGGTTCTAGAGGTATAGAAGGTAAAATTAGCGCCATTAAATATGTACGAGAAAACAACATTCCATTTTTTGGAATTTGCTTGGGCATGCAAATGGCTGTGATTGAGTTTGCTCGTAATGTTATTGGAATCAAAGATGCCAATTCAACTGAAATGGCAGAGCAAACACCAGATCCTGTAATTAATTTAATGAACGAACAAAAAGATATTGAAAATAAGGGTGGAACGATGCGTCTTGGTACATGGGATTGTACGCTTTCACCAGGTAGTCGTGCCCACAAAATTTACAAAATGGACGCTATTAGCGAACGCCATCGCCACCGCTACGAACTCAATAACGCTTACATGGAGCAATTAAATTCTCATGGTTTAAAAACAACAGGGATAAATCCTGATACAGGACTTGCCGAAATTGTGGAAATTGATTCCCACCCTTGGTTTGTGGGGGTACAATATCACCCCGAATATAAGAGTACTGTTTTGACGCCTCACCCACTTTTTTCAGCCTTTGTGCAGGCGTGTAGTCAATATGCAAAAACAAATAGTTAACGAATGGAACAACGTAGGATAGACCCCTTACAAATCATAGGCATGGTACTCGTCTTTGTCATTTTCACATGGATGATGTACAACCAATCCGCTGAGGATTTGGCATTAGCTAACACCCAAGAAGTACAAACTTCAGAAGCAGTTACGGAATCCCAAAACCAAACGTCAGATCAAGCAATAGTTACTCCTGCAGAATTACCTGCTTCAAATGACATTACTGAAGAAACCGTAACACTTAAAAATGACGTGCTTTCTCTTGGAATTTCTACCAAAGGGGGAATTATGCAGCAAGTGCTTTTAAATGGTGAGGTAAACTATCAAGATGCACCTTTATATCTAATTGAAAAACAAAACAGCTCAATTAACTTCGCTTTTACAACCGCTGCTGGTCAGTTGTTGCAAACTAAGTTTCTGATGTTCTCTCCAACCGTTACCACAAACAAAAAAGGACAAGAATTAAGGCTTCGTGCACCCATTGAGCCAAGCGGATATATTGAATTTGTATATACACTTCCAAAAAATGGATTTCGTTTTGGTTTTGAAGTGGTTGCTGAAGGCATTGAAAATGCACTAGATACAGCAATTCCTGCTGCTTTTACATGGAATATGGACGGTTTTCGACATGCTAAAAGTGCCCAATATGAAAACCGATATACACAATTGGCATACCGTCACGAAAACGACAAGTACAGCACGCTTTCTGCTTCGGGCGACGACGACGATAAAGAAAAAGCTGTGGAATGGGTTTCCTACCGCCAACACTTTTTTAGCAGCATCCTGATTCCAGAACAACCTTTTGAGCAAGCATTACTTAGCGCAACAGATATGACTGATGAAGAAGTAGAATCCTCTGCGTTCCTAAAAGGTTTTTCTACAGAAACATCGCTTCCGTATGACCGTAACCGTTTTCAGGTCAATTTTGATTGGTATATGGGTCCAACAGATTACGCTATACTTAAAAATTACGATGAGAATTTATTTGAAAGTATTTCGTTCGGGTGGGGGCTTATTGGCTGGATAAACCGCTCGGTATTTTACCCACTTTTTGGTTTTCTAACGGGCTTAGTACCACACGGGATTGCCATCATTTTACTTACTGTAATTGTACGTTTGGTGTTATCGCCGGTATTGTATAAATCCTATGTTTCTCAAGCAAAAATGCGTGTTTTAAAACCAGAAATTTCTGAGATAAGTGAAAAGTATAAAAATGATGCTACCAAGCGTCAGCAGGAAACCATGAAACTTTACACCAAGGCTGGTGCAAGTCCGCTTGCGGGTTGTATTCCTGCATTAATACAAATGCCAGTATTCTTTGCCCTGTTTTACTTTTTCCCAATCGCTTATGAGTTGCGAGGAAAATCTTTTTTGTGGGCAGATGACCTATCATCTTATGACGTAATTGCTGAGCTACCGTTTACTGTTCCGTTTTATGGCGATCATATTAGCTTGTTTCCATTATTGGCTTCTGTAGCGATATTTTTCTACACGCGAATGACCACTGGGCAACAAATGCAACCTTCTCAACCCGGTATGCCTAACATGAAATTTATCATGTATTTGATGCCGGTAATGATGTTGTTTTTCTTTAATAATTACGCAAGTGGATTTAGTTTGTATTACGTGATCTCAAACCTGCTGATGATTGCAATTATGATTGTGGTTAAAAACGTAATTATTGACCAAGATAAAATCCATGCCCAGATTGAGGAAAACAAAAAGAAACCAAAAAAGCAAAATCGTTTTCAGCGTAAAATGGCTGAGATGATGGAAGAAGCTGAACGCCAAAAAAAGCTTCGTAAATAAACCACTCACAAACACTTCATTACTAGTTTGGTAGAGCGGTATCAACCTGCTTAACTTTGCGCTATGCAAGGAAAACGTGTTATTATCGGACTTTCAGGAGGCGTTGACTCTAGCGTGGCAGCTTATTTATTGCTACAACAAGGCTATGAGGTTATAGGCTTATTTATGAAAAATTGGCATGATGACTCCGTTACGCTTTCTGATGAGTGTCCATGGCTAGAAGACAGCAACGACGCTATGCTTGTAGCGGATACTCTTGGTATTCCGTTTCAAACCGTTGATTTAAGCGAGCAATATAAAGCACGTATCGTAGATTATATGTTTGCTGAATACAAACGCGGCCGCACACCAAATCCTGATGTGTTGTGTAATCGTGAAATTAAATTTGATGTATTTTTAGATATTGCTTTTTCTTTAGGAGCAGACTTCGTTGCTACGGGACACTATTGCCAAAAAGGAGAAATAATCACTTCATCCAACACTACCTATCAACTCTTGGCTGGTGCCGATTCCAACAAAGATCAATCTTATTTTTTATGTCAACTTAACCAAGCACAATTAGCCAAAACATTATTTCCCATTGGAGGATTACAAAAAAGTGAAGTGCGTAAAATTGCTGCTGAACAAGGACTTATTACCGCTGAAAAACGCGACTCTCAAGGACTTTGCTTTATTGGAAAGGTGAGCCTACCCGATTTTTTACAACAAAAACTTGCTGTTAAAAAAGGCGATATCGTCCAAGTACCCAGCTCACACCCAATGTACAGCGAACTACACGAAAGTACACCTGAAGGATTAGCAAAAAAATTCACTTACGTCTCAACAGACGGTAAAAAAGTAGGAACGCATAATGGGGCTCATTTTTTTACGGTTGGACAGCGTAAAGGACTAGCGGTTGGTGGTACAGTAGAACCGTTATTTGTATTGGCTACCGATGTAAAAACAAATACAATTTATGTGGGCGAAGGAAAAAATCACCCAGGGTTGTACCGCTATGTACTATGGATTTCGAAAGAAGACGTTCATTGGATACGCCCCGATTTAGCTACAGACCACCCCATGGAAATACAAGCGCGTATTCGTTACCGTCAGCCTTTGGCTAAGGCCATGCTGCACCCTTCTTCTACAGGAGTATTCTTGGTTTTTGATACGCCTCAATCTGCAATTGCTGCTGGGCAGTTTGCCGCGTGGTACTTGCATGACGAATGCATTGGCTCTGGCGTAATTGGTTAATTTATTGCTAACTTTATAGTGGCTTTATTTCAATTTTTGTTCATTATGCTAACTTCAACTATTGCTGTATCTTTAACGCATGTTATTTTTTATTAGCGGAGCTGAGCTTGTTTTTGTGTTTATGATAGTGCTATTGGTTTTTGGCGCAAATCGTGTTCCTGAAATTGCGCGTACTCTTGCCAAAGGAATCCAGCACGTAAAAAGTGCCAGTAGAGATTTTCGAGAAGAATTGGAAAAGTCTGCTGAGGCGCAAGGGTTAGACACCAAAGAACTTCAAAAAGAAGTTGATGACCTAAAAAAAGAAATCAACGAAATTACAGGCACAGTTAAGCGTAGACGCTAAATTTTTCGAATAAGCGTTAAGCCATCTCTAACAGTTAATAATACGTTTTCTACCCGGTTGTCTTCCACCATTTTCCTATTAAATAGTTGTAGTGCTTGTGTGGCTTCGTCTGTGGCATGATTAACTACTTTTCCAGACCACAGGACATTATCTGCAATGATCAAACCGCCGGCTTGTATGCGCTCTATTATCAAATCAAAATAAAGCGGGTACTGTTCTTTGTCTGCATCTATGAAAACCAAATCAAAAGTCCCATTCAAAGCTGGGATAATCTCAGCTGCATTTCCCAAATGCTGAAAAATTTGTTTCCCATATCCAGACGCATCAAAATAGCGCCGTTGCATATCAGTTAACTCCTCATTAATGTCAATAGTGTCTATGCGTCCGTTTGCGTGTAATCCTTCTGCGATACACAGCGCCGAATAGCCTGTATATGTGCCAATTTCCAAAACGTGTTTAGGATTAATTAATTTAGAAATAAGAGATAACAATCGCCCTTGGTAAGCACCGCTTAACATTCTTGGTTGTAGCACTTTGAGATGAGTTTCTCGCGCCAATTCTTGCAATAACTGCGGCTCTTGTTCCGAGTGTTGCTGTACGTATGTTTCTAAATTTTCAGCTAAAAAATTCATGTTTTTTTAGGCCTTGCGTAAGGGAATCTCTCAATGAGTTCTGTTTTGGCATAACCATCTAAACCATTGATGGTTACCGTATCAGCGTTTTGAAGTTTTAACCAGCCATCTTTTTGCAGAATATCTTGATCCGAAACATATACATGCTCAATTTGACTGACAAGCAGCAGTGTGTCATTCTCTTTAATTTCGTATTCGTTTAAAAACCTACATCCTAATCTTATTTTTGCTCCTTTGACATAAGGAGCATAAAAATCTTCTAAATATTCTTCTTCCAGTTGTGTTTGTGAAAATTCTGAAATTTCAGTAGGATATTTTGCTGAAGTATGATGCGCATCTTCAACGATAGTGCTGTGAATATGATTCACAGTAAAAAAGTTGGTTTCTTTAATGTTTTTATAGGTATCTCGCGGAACAGTCGTTGGACGCAATACAAAACCAATAAGAGGCGGATTACTTCCCAAGTGTGTGATGCTGCTAAAGACAGCTACATTGGGCGCGCCATTTGTGGATTTTGTTCCTAATAAATTCGCAGATTTGAATCCTGTGCAGCTGTTAATAAGATTAAGACGGAAAATTTTATCCATTTGGTCAATGTCCGCACGGGTGTAATGTATCATTGGCTTTTTTACAAATTTACGGAATAAATGAATTCATTACTTTTGTAATCTTGGGTCATTAACTCAGTTGGTTCAGAGTGTCGCCTTGACAGGGCGGAAGTCATTGGTTCGAATCCAATATGACCCACTTTTCTAAATAAATGGTAATAGCTTTTCTAGTCTTGTACTTCTAGAACCTTTCACCAAAATTTCATCCACTTCAATAGGGTTGTTTTTCAGGTGAACTTCAAGAGCTTCGGTCGTTTCAAACCAGTTTGAATCCACAAAAGATTTATAGGGATTGCCTACCCAATAGCAATACTCAATCCCCATGTTTTTTACAAGCTTTACGAGTGCCTCATGTTCTTTTGCTTCGTGTGTTCCAAGTTCCGCCATAGTTCCCAAAAGCACAGCTTTTTTCCCTACTCTTTTAGCAAAGGAAATTACGGCAGCACGCATGCTTGTTGGGTTTGCGTTATAGGCGTCAAGAACGATGCTTTTATTGTTTTTTTGTATCAATTGTGAGCGATGATTCACAGGAGTATAATCCGAAATTGCAGTTATGCATTTTTCCGTAGAAATGCCAAAGGCATTTCCCACGCATAGAGCCGCAGCAATGTTGGTTATGTTGTAACTACCTGCCAATTTTGTGTGAATTTCAACACCGTTATAAATTAACTCTAGTGTTGGGTGTTCAGTACGAATTGAAAATGCTGAGGGCGTATAAGTAATTTTTTTGTTTTTCTCGAGTTCTCTCAGAAGTTTTGAATCTTCTTGATTTACAAAAACAACCCCATCGTTTTCTTCTAGAAATCTATAAAGTTCTGTTTTCCCTTTTAATACTCCTTCCTCAGAACCAAATCCCTCAAGGTGGGCTTTACCTACGTTGGTAATTAAGCCATGCGTAGGTTGTGCAATACCGCATAAAAAATCAATTTCGTTCAAATGATTTGCGCCCATTTCTATAAGCGCATGGGTGTGTGTTTGTGTTAATTGAAGAAGTGTTAGTGGAACGCCAATGTGGTTGTTCAAATTTCCTTTTGTTGCCAATACACTGTACGATGTGCTAAGCACGGCAGTAAGAAGCTCTTTGGTAGTAGTTTTTCCGTTACTTCCAGTAAGCGCAATGACAGGTATTTGAAATTGATTTCTATGATGATTGGCAAGATTTTGAAGTGTTTGCAGTACGTCATCAACCAAATAACAATTTGAATGTGTTGCGGCTATTTCAGAGTTGTCCACAATAGCTGCAATAGCTCCATTTTCTATAACATTAATCGCATATGAGTTTCCATCAAAGTTTTCGCCTTTAAGTGCGAAAAAGAGTTTGTTGTCAAGGGATTTGCGACTATCGGTTTCTACACCTGAGGCAGATAGAAAAAGTGCGTAAACGTCTTGAAGCGAGACCATGTGTTAGTCGCGCGGACGTTTCTTTACATTGCTTTCTCCTAGGTATGACATGGCACATCTAAATCCTATAAAATCAGCCGCCATAAACTCTGGTAAATAGCGTCTTTGTGCAGGATCTAACCAATAAGAACGATCTTTCCACGACCCGCCTTTTACAACACGTGTTTGATCTGAAATAAGTGATTTAACATTGCTTTTGTCTTGGTTAATTTTACCGTCTTCTCCTACTGCAAATTTGTACATGTCTTGCTTCGTGGGATTAGATTCGTCATCACCATCCATATAATCACTATTATAGGCTTTGTTAAAGTTTGGTCTTAATGTTGCGTCTTCAAGTGTGTCAATTGATACAAACTTAACTTCGCCTGGAAGTGATTTAATGTAAATTTTATTATTGGGCATAGTATCTAACTTCACGTCATCAACAATAACAGTTTTTCCTTCAGGGCCAATTGATGGTTTTGCATAGAGATTTCCTCTATAATAGCTCATGTCTGAAATATTGTTATCCACAATGGGACGATAAACATCTGCTACCCATTCGGCAACATTTCCTGCCATACAGTGTAGTCCAAAGTCATTTGGAGGATAAGCGCGAACAGGAGCTGTAATGTCTGCATTATCTGAAGACCAGCCCGAAACACCACTGTAGTCTCCTTTACCCTGCTTGAAATTTGCCAATTGGTCCCCTTCGTTTTTGCGTTTGATAGAACGTGTAGATGAGCCAGCCCAAGGGTATTTCTTTTTTCCTCGGTAGCTGTTGTATTCACGTAGTTCTGATAGACCCAAAGCAGCATATTCCCATTCCGCTTCAGTGGGGAGGCGGTATTTGGGTAAGAATAATCCGTCTTCGATTTTCACATAATTTAGTGCTGTAGAATCAGCATCTCTGCTTTTTGGTTGAGCAGTACGTCCAGCTTTATCAGCAAAAGTACCGCCGTAAGATTTGTCTGGAGCAAGCAAATGCGTTCGGGTATTAAACTCACTTCCTGGTACGATACTATCAATTTGAAGGCTAACTCCTTTTTCAACATACCCCTCACGTTCCAAAAGATTCTCATTCACACGCTCAGTTCGCCATTTGGCATAGTTTGTAGCTTGCTGCCAAGTAACACCCACAACAGGATAATCTCTAAATGCAGGGTGACGTAAGTAGTTGTTCACCATATCTTCATTAAATCCTAAAGGATTTCTCCATACCATCGTGTCTGGAATGGCAGCTATATACACATCTGGGTATTTTTTCTTGTAAACGCGTTCTAGCCAATCTAGATATTCAATATACATGAGGTTGGTAACCTCGGTTTCGTCCATAAAAAACGAACGTACCTGTACACGAACAGGCGCATTATTCCAATCGCGCATGACGTCGTCTTGAACCCTTCCTTTAACAAAAGTTCCTCCAGGAACAAAAACTAATCCAGGTCCAGTTTCTTGTCCTTTATAATTTGTTTTGTATTGAAATCCTCCTCGGCTAGAGTTTATCTCAATACCTGTACCTTGCGATACATTTGATCCACGCTTGCTAGAACTACAGCTTGCGAGTAATGCAATAAAAATGGTAGAAATGAATAATTTTGCTTGTGTGTTCATTTGTAAGTTTCAAATCATAACAATGGTGCAATATACGAATAAATCATACGTTTTTATTAGTTACTAAACGTCATCAAAACAAAAATAGTATATCTTATTAAAAATACAATTAATCTATAGACATCGTTATCTTTATATATGACAATAGAATATCGTAGTTTTTTTGTTTCGGTTTTTAGCACTTTGTGTATGCTAGCTTATGCGCAAAACGTTCCTGTGCATCCATTTTTGGACAGTACCATTACATCTTGGCATCGTTTTTCAGTTGAAGAAACAGGCGTCCAAAAAATATCTAAAAATTTTTTGAGGGAACTGGGAATACCAATAGACGATATTGACCCTAAAACCCTTCGTGTTTTTGGAAGAGGCGGTCAAATGCTTCCACTAAAAAATGCTGATGAAGTGGAAACACTGTACGAAAATGCAATATGGGTTATTGGAGAGGATGACAATTCTTTTGATGATGCAGATTACATTTTGTTTATGGGGTACGCGGGAAATACTTGGAATGCAGAAAGTCAAACGTTTAGAAATCTATATCATGACGCAGCAACCTATTATATTACGTACGGAACTTCGTATGGAAAACGTGTTTTAGTTGAAGAAGGGCATGAGATTAATTCACCCAATGCGATACACTCGGGTATTTACCAAACAGCAATTGAAGAAGATAATTACAACATTGGTTCACTAGGCAGACGTTGGTTTTCGGAGCGCTTTTCAGACAAACAGAAAGAAACCTACACGCTGCAAACACCAAATGTAATGGATGGAACTGTGATCGATTTAGTTGCTCGTGTTGCTGCTGCTGCAGCGAACATCAATACTTCATTTAATTTAAGTGTAGGTGCTGATTCAAAAACAACTACACTTGGATCTACAGGCAACGGAACAATTGTAGCAACAGAACCAACAGCGCGTTACAACAATATAGCCGGTGTGATGGAACTTCAATTAAAGGCTAGCGATGAAGTCACAGCTGAACTGGAATTTATCACAAACAATGATTTAAGCTCGTATGGGTATTTGGATTATATGTTGGTACAATACAACAGGAAATTTCTAGGAACAAACGCTGATTTTTTATTTAAACTTGATCCTTCATTAGGAGTACAAGAATTAGCAATTAACGAAGCAACACCAGAAACAATACTATGGGAATTGAATGGTGATGTAGTGCATACGCCTCCTGCAGACACATCAACTTTTGGCATAAATGTTTTGGTAGATGTTGATAGTGCGTTTTTTCTAGCCTCTGATTACAAAACTCCAACATACGGACAAAGCACACGTAAGTTCTCTCCTGCTTCCTTTTTGACACAAATTAATGAACTGCCAGCGATTACGTACTTGCTCATTACTTCAGAGGCGTTTAGAGATGAAGCAGAACGATTAGTAACTCACCGGCAAGAAAAACGAGGGTTGCAAGCACAGTTGGTAACTCTTGAAGAAATTTACGAAGCCTTTTCAACAGGTCAACAAGATATTGCTGCTATTCGGAATTTTGTGCGATACCTATATGATACACAAAAAGAAAAACTAAAATACCTGTGTTTGTTTGGTGACACAAGTTTTGATTATCAAAACCGTACACGAGCAAACGATATGGTTGTACCCACATATCATGCACTTAACAGTTTTTCTTTGACAAATTCTTACATGTCGGATGATTTCTTTACAATGATGGATGTTGGAGAGGGGCTTTTAAGTTCATCCGATAAAATGGATTTAGCAGTTGGACGTATGGTGTTTTCAAACAGTATTCAGGCTACCGTTGCTGTGGATAAAGTAATTGCCTATGAGGCTCCAGAAAACAAAGAAAGTTGGAATAATAGCTTTACGCTGCTTTCTGATGATGTTGATCATGAATGGGAATATGTTATTCAAGAACAACTGGATTTGGTTGGTGATCGTTTACAACAGAACAAACCTTTTTTAAACATAACGAAGTTTCACTCCGATGCTTTTTTGCAAGTTGCATCTGCTGGTGGCGATAGATATCCCAGTGTAGAAATGGCTTTAGAAAACCGATTATCTCAAGGAACATTAGTAGTGAATTATTTTGGACATGGTGGAGAGGACGGACTATCAAATGAGTTTTTAGTAGATAAAGACATGGCGGCTACGGTTTTTCATCCAGGGAAATACCCCCTTTTTGTTACATCTACTTGTGAGTTCTCTAGGTTTGATAATCACGACAGGCAAACCGCAGGAGAACTAATTTATCAAAACCCAACTGGTGGAGCAGTTAGCCTTATTTCCACAACCCGTCAAATTTATGTTACTAACGGCATCAATTACAATAATATCCTTTCGAAGTACCTGTTTTCTTTTGGAAGCGAAGATTACACCAGTATTGCAGAAGCATTAAGAAAAGCAAAAAGCGAATTTTCTGATAATAACCAAAAGCGCATAATATTTTATATCGGCGATCCCGCCTTAAAACTCAATATCCCTAATCGAGAAGTTAAAATCACCCATATCAACGGTACTGCTATTGATAGCGCAACAGATGAGCAGCTTCAGTTAAGCGCCTTAGACAGAATTACTTTAGAGGGAGTTGCCGCAGATAATCTTGGGAAAATTGAAACCTCATTTAACGGGACGGTTTCCTTGCAGGTTTTTGACAAAGAAGTTGAGCGTTCAACACTAGGAAATGACGGACACAAAAAAATGGTTTTTAAATCCTTAGGAAACCAAGTTTTTCAAGGGTTATCTTCCGTAAAAAACGGAAAATTTACATTTAATTTTGTTGTGCCCAAGGGCATAGATTTGGAGCTTGGCAAAGCTAGGCTAACAATGATTGCTTTTAATGAAGATAAAAGCGAATCATTGGGCGGCCACTCTGACAAACTAAGTATTGGGGGTTTAAATACCGCAGCACCTGAAGATAATCAAGGGCCAGAAGTTGACGTATATTTAAATGATAGAAATTTTATTGATGGCGACAGGGTCTTTAACAGTCCAACACTTATTATAGACTTAGCAGATGAAAATGGTATTAATACTGCAGGAGGAATTGGACACGACATAACAGCTATTTTAGATAATAATCAAACCAATCCGATTGTGCTTAACGCATTTTATTCAACATCTTTAGACGATTTTACCAAAGGAACGCTTTCTTATCCTTTAAATAATTTAGCAAAAGGCGCGCACACACTTACCATAAAGGCATGGGATACGTATGATAATCCTAGTACTAAAACAATTACGTTTTGGGTCATGGATAATAATGACTTACAAATTGAAGGTGTGTTCAATTCGCCCAACCCTGTTACAAATCAAACAACATTTTTTGTACAGCATAACCGACCACGTGAATTATTAAAAGCGAATTTGTATATATTTACAATGGATGGAAAACGTATTTACCAAAGCAGTCAAAATGTGTTTTCTTCAGGTTATTTGTTGGACAGTTTACGTTGGGATGCTACATCATACAGTGGGCAAAAAGTAAATAAAGGGACTTACTTGTACACGATTGAGCTCATTTCTTCGTTATCACAATCAAACGATACCTATTCGGCAAAACTTATTATTAAATAACATGAAACAACTTACTACTTTACTATTCATTATCGGGCTTTTACATTTTACCTATGCACAAAATCGTGTTGTTACCACAGGAGTTCCTTTTTTAAATATTGCGCCCGACGCACGTTCAGCTGCATTAGGTGATCAAGGGGTTGCCACTTCTGCCGATGCGTTTTCCAATCATTGGAATCCTGCAAAGTTTGCTTTTGCCCCTAATGAAACAGGCGCAGCGATTAGTTATACCCCTTATTTAAGTAAATTAGTAAACGATATTTTCCTTGCTGATTTAACGTATTACCGCGCTATTGATGACCGTTCCGCTTGGGCTGTTGGGTTGCGCTATTTTAGCTTGGGTGAAATTGTAACAGGAAATACAGCTGAAGAAATTTTGAATAGCCCATTAATTCTTCGACCCAATGAATTTGTAATAGACGCCTCTTATGCGTTAAAGCTCAGCGATAAATTTTCTATGGCTATTCAGGGTTCGTTTCTCAGTTCCGATTTAAAACTTGAAACAGGCACCAACGAAAGTGTAGCTGCTAATACAGTTGCTGTGGGTATTTCGGGATTTTATGAGTCGTATGAAGTGCCGTATTCTAATTTTTCAGGAGTTTGGCGCGCTGGATTTAATGTTTCCAATATTGGACCAAAACTCAAATACGAGGATGAAGGAGAGTCTGATTTCTTACCTACTAATTTGAAGCTAGGTGGAGGTTTTGATTTTATTTTTGATTCATATAATAAGCTTAACGTAAGTTTGGAGCTAAACAAGCTTTTGGTGCCTTCACCAAGCGAGCCTATTACAGATGCTGATGGAGAAATAACGGGTTATAAACAACCTAATGATGTGGGTGTTTTGTCTGGGATTTTTAAATCGTTTGGCGATGCGCCTGATGGTTTTAGCGAAGAGTTAAAAGAATTTACTTGGGCTATTGGTGCAGAGTTTATGTACGATGAATCTTTTGCCTTACGTGCTGGCTATTTTAACGAAAACGAGCTAAAGGGTGCACGAAAATTTATCACCCTTGGAGCCGGATTTAAATACAATACCATTGATATCGATTTGTCTTACCTGATATCTGCAACCCGAGTTGTAAACCCACTTGAAAATACGCTGCGTTTTTCACTAACGTTTAACTTTGGTGAAGAACGCTACTAAGGTTTTATGTTATGTTTTTTTCCATGAATTAGTTGCCGTATCTTTGCGGAACTTATAACAGTCATATTCTATGGAAAAAGTTACCCGCGAGACATACCTGAATTGGTACGAAAACATGATGTTTTGGCGCAAGTTTGAAGATAAACTTGCATCTGTTTATATCCAACAAAAAGTTCGTGGATTTCTACACCTGTACAACGGGCAAGAAGCTATTCTTGCAGGCTCTCTTCACGCAATGGATCTAACCAAAGATCGCATGATTACAGCTTATCGTAATCACGTACAACCCATAGGAATGGGCGTAGATCCTAAAAGGGTTATGGCGGAATTATTTGGGAAAGCTACAGGAACATCTAACGGACTAGGTGGCTCAATGCATATATTTTCAAAAGAACACCGTTTCCACGGAGGTCACGGAATTGTTGGAGGTCAAATTCCACTAGGTGCGGGTATGGCATTTGGTGATAAATACCATGGCAGCGATGCGGTTACACTTTGTTTTATGGGTGATGGCGCAGTTCGTCAAGGGTCTTTACATGAAACGCTAAACTTAGCAATGCTTTGGAAACTTCCTGTTGTATTCATTGTAGAAAACAATGGATATGCGATGGGAACTTCGGTAGAGCGTACGGCTAATCACACTGATATTTGGAAACTTGGATTAGGCTATGAGATGCCCTGTGGTCCAGTTGATGGTATGAACCCAGTTGCTGTTGCAGAAGGAATAGATGAAGCAATTCAGCGCGCGCGCAACGGAGATGGTCCTACTTTCTTAGAGGCGAAAACATACCGTTATCGCGGTCATTCTATGTCTGATGCACAACATTATCGCACCAAAGACGAAGTGGAAGAATACCGCAAAATAGATCCAATTACGCAGGTGAAAGATATTGTCTTAAAAGAAGCTTATGCCTCTGAAGACGAGCTAGCAGCAATTGATGCTCGCGTAAAAGCACGTGTTAAAGAATGCGAAGAATTTGCAGAATCGTCTCCATTCCCAGAAAAGAGTTTGATGTACGACGCTGTTTACGAACAAAAAGATTACCCCTTTATTTCTCACAAATTATAATATGGCAACAATCATAAACATGCCGCGCCTTAGCGATACAATGGAAGAAGGAACCGTGGCTACATGGCTCAAAAATGTAGGTGACATAGTATCCGAAGGCGATATTTTAGCTGAAATTGAAACCGATAAAGCCACCATGGAATTTGAATCCTTTTATGATGGAACACTTTTACACATTGGGGTTCATGCAGGTGAAACAGCTCCTGTGGATGTACTATTAGCCATTATTGGTGAAGAAGGTGAAGATATTACAGCGCTTCTAAGTGGCGGAACAGCAACCGCTGATGCTCCTACGGAAGCTGCTGTTGAACCAGCGGAACAAACAGAAACCGCTGAAGCTGCTCCTGCGGCCATTCCAGAAGGTGTTGAAATTATCAACATGCCACGCCTTAGCGATACGATGGAAGAAGGAACCGTTGCCTCTTGGTTAAAGCAAGTTGGCGATCCTGTAGAGGAAGGCGATATTTTGGCAGAAATAGAAACCGATAAAGCCACCATGGAATTTGAGTCCTTCTTTTCTGGTGTTCTACTTCACATAGGAATATCGGTAGGCGAAACAGCACCTGTAGATACACTTCTTGCTATCATTGGACCGGCAGGAACAGATGTGTCTGCTATTTTGGCTGCACCTTTAGCTGCACCAAAAGCGGCTGCCCCTGCAGTAGCGGAAGCACCTGTTGCTATCCCTGCAACAGATCCAGAACCTGTAGCTGCACCAGTTGCAACTGTAACAGCTACAACGCCAAATACAGGTCGTATTATGGCATCGCCATTGGCAAAGAGGATTGCCAAAGAAAAAGGAATTGATTTACAGCTTGTTACTGGAACTGGTGAATCTGGACGTATTGTAAAACGGGACATAGAACAATACACGCCTGCCGCAGTAACAACTTCTCAGCCAACTGTTTTTGTGCCTGCAGGTCAAGAAAAGCAAGAAGAAATTCCAAACTCTCAAATGCGCAAAACCATTGCAAAGCGTTTGGGAGCTTCTAAATTTACGGCACCACATTATTATCTTTCAGTTGAGTTGGATATGGACGCTGCAATTGCATTTAGAAAGCAATACAATTCCATACCTGACACCAAGATTTCGTTTAATGATATTGTCGTAAAAGCTGTGGCGTTGTCGCTTAGAGAACATCCACAAGTAAATTCACAGTGGTTTGATGATAAAATGGTCTTAAATCATCATGTGCACGTCGGCGTAGCAGTAGCTGTTGAAGATGGATTGGTAGTTCCAGTATTGCGATTTGCCAACGAAATGAACTTACCACAAATTGGTACACAAGTGCGAGATTATGCGGGTCGTGCAAGAAGTAAAAAGCTAACCCCTCAAGAAATCGACGGAAGTACATTTACAGTCTCTAACTTGGGAATGTTTGGTATTACAGAGTTTACGTCGATCATCAATCAACCTAATTCTGCAATACTTTCTGTTGGTGCCATTGTGCAAAAACCAGTGGTTAAAGATGGCGAAATAGTAGTTGGAAACACGATGAAACTCACCCTTGCTTGCGACCACAGAACTGTAGATGGTGCAACAGGAGCACAATTCTTACAAACGCTCAAGGAGTTTATTGAAAATCCCATCCGATTGGTGGTGTAACTGTTTTGGGAGCGTCAAAAAACATTGTGATTACAGGAGCAAGCCGAGGAATTGGCTTAGCTATGGTGCAGTGGTTTTCAGACAATCAGCATCATGTTTGGGCATTGTCGCGTAATATTGCACCCATTGAGGCTTTAAACGCACCTAATGTCCATGCTTATTCGCTAGATATTTCTGACGATAAAGCGTTACAAAAATGGTCAACTTCTTTTGCTCCAAAATTTGTTGATGTCCTGATTAATAACGCAGGAAAACTTATCAATAAACCTTTTTCAGAAACAACACAGTTCGATTTTCAATCGGTTTACAAAGTCAATGTTTTTGGATTGGCGAATCTTACGCGAATCTTACTACCAAAAATGACCTCCGATAGTCATGTTGTGAATGTTTGTAGTATGGGCGGTGTAAACGGCACGTCAAAATTTCCAGGGCTGGCTGCGTATAGCAGTAGCAAAGGGGCAGTATCCATACTTACCGAATTGCTCGCTGAGGAATTTAAAGATTCAGGACCGTTTGTGAATGCTTTGGCATTAGGTGCTGTACAAACTGAAATGCTTTCCGAAGCTTTTCCTGGTTTGGATGTTCCCATGGACGCCAAAACCATGGCAGCTTATATTGCACAATTTGCTTTAACAGGACACCAATTTTACAACGGTAAAGTGCTTCCTGTTTCGAACACTACTCCTTAATGAATCTCGATTTTTATTCTTTTTTGCCAGCGGCAGCACAAGAAAGATGTGCTTCGTTGATTGGTGATAATAATATTCAGATTAAAGTGGTACGCCAACGTAAAACCAAACATGGCGATTTTCGTGTACAGCGAGGTAAACCCGTTACCATTACGCTAAATGCAATGGAAAATCCATACCGATTTTTGCTTACTTTTTTGCACGAATGGGCACACTATAGCGTATTTTCTAATTATCGAAAAAGACAAAAACCACATGGCATAGTTTGGCAAAATACATTTCATGCATTAGTATCCCCGTTTTTAACAACTGATTTTTTCCCAGAATCGTTGTTAACGCCTTTGAAAAAGCACATGCAAAAACCAAAAGCAACCTTTGCTGCAGATACTCCTCTTATGCTAGCATTGCGTCAATTTGATCCACCCAACGATAAAAAATGTATTTTTGAATTGGAGCAAGGCACATTATTTCGTGCTTTTGACGGACGTGTTTTTCAAAAAGGACTAAAACGCAGAACTCGATTTTTATGTACTTGTATCCAAACCAAAAGACAATATTTATTTCCGCCTTTTGTGGAAGTTAAAGAAGTATAATGGAATCAAAATTTGATTTTTCTGAATCTAGCGAACAACCAAAAAAAACTGCTTTGGATAAGGGTACTTGGTCAACTCGCTTACGAGACGTACGCCAGCTTTTGCGCATTTCTCGTGATACAGATTATGCCGCTTCTTTGGAGGCTGTACGCGCAGATATTCCGTTTCGAGGCGCTACGGCTTGGGTGTTAATTTGCTCTATTTTTATCGCATCAATTGGATTAAATACAAATGCCACAGCTGTGGTCATTGGTGCAATGCTTATTGCTCCGCTAATGGGTCCTGTTTTAGGAATAGGCGTTTACTTAGCCATAAATGATCTTAGTATGTTAAGACAGGCGGTACAGAATTTTGTGGTTATGGTTGTCTTAAGTGTTGCCACTGCTACTTTTTACTTCTTAATTTTTCCACTTCAGCAAGAATCTTCAGAGTTATTGGCACGAACACAGCCAGATATTCGGGACGTGTTTATTGCCTTTTGTGGAGGCGCGGCTCTTGCTATTGCCAGAACCAAAAAAGGAACAATTGCTTCTGTTATTTTTGGGGTTGCCATCGCTACTGCGCTCATGCCTCCCTTGTGTACCATAGGCTATGGAATTGCGGTAGCAAAGCCTAGCTATGCGCTAGGTGCACTGTATTTATTCTTTATAAACGCAACTTTTATAGCATTTGCCTCTTTTATAGTGATTAAGCTGTTGCGCTTTCCCATGATTCAATATGCAGACTCAAAACAGCGCAGACGTACTGCAAGATTTGTAAGTTTTATAGCGCTTTTGGTTATGATTCCCGCAGGAATAACCTTTACTCGTGCACTCAAAGAAAATGCATTCCGAAAAGAGGCGCATAGTTTTTTAGAAGATCACATTACTCAGCTTCCTTTTGGGGAATACCTGAGTGAGTCTGCAGAAATATACTACATTAGAGGTGAGCGACTAGAGATTGTTTTAAATCCGCTGGGATTAGTTGATATTGATGCAGAAACGAAATTGAAACTGCAAGAAGAAATAAAAACTTACGATGATTTGGAAAAAGCCACTTTGACCATTGTGCCAAGTGTGCGTAACTAGATTATTGATATACTTCTTTTACTTTTTTCATCAAATTTGAAGAATACACAAAGTCATTTATGGCTTCGTTATCTGTTTTGAAAACAAGTTCTTTGCTGCCTTCCCAGGCTTTTACACCATCTTTTAAAAACAAAATGCTGTCGCCAATTTCCATAACAGAATTCATGTCGTGCGAATTAATCACTGTTGTAATGTTGTTTTCTTGCGTAATTTTTCGAATAAGATTATCTATCACAATAGCTGTTTTAGGGTCTAATCCCGAGTTTGGCTCATCACAAAAAAGGTATTTAGGCTTCATTACAACGGCGCGTGCAATAGCAACTCGTTTTTGCATGCCGCCCGATAATTCGGCTGGTAGTTTATGATGTGCATCAATTAAATTTACACGCTCAATAACTTCTTCTGCAGCTTTTCGTATGGCTGTGTAGCTTTGCTTGGTAAGCATTTGCATAGGAAACATAACGTTTTCCAAAACGGTCATGGAATCAAAAAGGGCACTTCCCTGAAAAACCATTCCCATTTCACGCCGTAGTGTTCTTCTTGCGTCTTCGTTCATTTCGTTATATGCTTGATCGCTAAAAAGCATCGATCCGCCATCGGTTTGGTGTAATCCCAACAAACATTTTAGTAAAACTGTTTTCCCAGATCCACTCTGTCCAATAATCAGATTGGTTTTACCTGGCTCGAAAGTCATGCTTATGCCTTTCAACACCTCTTTTCCAGCAAAAGATTTTGTTATGTCGCGGAGTTCAATCATCAGGCAAGTAGGAGTTGAGTTACAATATAATTCAATACAATAATCATAACAGATGTCCAAACAAAAGCCACGGTAGCCGCTTTACCAACTTCCAACGCGCCACCCTTCATAAAATATCCGTGATAGGATGGAATCGTAGCTAATACCATCGCAAAAATGAGTGTTTTGATAAATGCGTATATTACATGAAAAGGCCTGAAATCCAATTGAATTCCTTCAATAAAGTCTGCACTACTTGAAAAACCACCATATAGAGTTGCGGCATAACCACCCAGGATACCCAAAAACATAGAGATATTTATTACAAAAGGAAGTAATAACATGGCAATGATTTTTGGGAAAACTAAATAGTTTACCGAGTTAATCCCCATTACTTCAAGCGCATCTATCTGTTCCGTTACGCGCATGGTTCCAATACTTGAGGTAATATATGAACCTACTTTTCCAGCTAAAATAATACACATAAATGTGGGCGCAAATTCAAGAATTACAGATTGCCTTGTAGCAAAGCCAACAAGATTTTTGGGTATTAACGGACTTTCGATATTAAGTGCTGTTTGGATGGAAACCACACCTCCCACAAAAAAGGACAGGAAACCTACAATACCTAAAGAACCAATGATGAGGTCCTGGATGTCTTGAAATATGAGTTTTCGCATCACTTTTGCTTTTGTAGGTTTTATAAAAACCATTCTAAGCATTAGTAAATAAGCGCCAACGTGATGTAGAAGTTTCATGCAAACGAATTTAAAAAAATAATGTTACTATAATATCAGAACAATCATAAAAAAATACATTTGTGAAAATTTTAAATTATGATCCCAAAATATTTTGTTCTGTTACCTTTATTGGCTTTAATGGGCTGTAGCACATCAATTCAACCTTCAGAGCCCAAACTTGTTGTTGGCATTGTAGTGGACCAAATGCGTATGGACTACTTGACTCGATTTAAGCATCACTATGGTAATGATGGGTTTAGACGGTTTTACAATCAGGGTTTTGTAGCCAAAAACCATCACTTTGATTATGCACAAACGAAAACGGGACCTGGGCATGCGAGTATTTCTACCGGAACCCCACCCGCAATTCACGGAATAATTGCCAATGAATGGTTTAATAAAACCAAAGGTAAAAGGCAGTATTGTGTAGACGACCCCTTGTATAAAAGTATAGGGACCACAACCACAAAGGGTGAAAAAGCACCAACACAGCTTTTGGTATCTACGTTTTCAGACGAAAATAGGTTGGCAACACAATCTCGTAGTAAAGCCATTGGGATTTCCATCAAAGACCGGGCTGCTATTCTTTCTATTGGGCATGCGGCAAATGGTGCTTATTGGTTTTCAGGAGAGGAAGACGGCAAATTTGTGAGCAGTACTTTTTACATGGATGCGTTGCCAAAATGGGCAGCAGATTTTAATGCGAGCAGAGGCATTGACAAGTATTTGACCACATGGGATAGCTATTATCCCATAGATTCCTATATCGAAACAGGCCCGGACAATACCCCCTACGAGCGCATAGCACCAGGAAAAGAAACACCTACATTTCCTTATGATTTAGAAGAATTAGCTTCAAAAAATGACGGATATGATATTATAAAAGAAACACCCTTTGGCAACAGTTTAACCACAGATTTTGCCTTAGCGGCCATACAGGGCGAAGCTCTTGGCACTGATGACGATGCAGATGTTTTGATGATTAGTTACTCTTCTACCGATTATGTTGGGCATGCTTTTGGTGTAAATTCGAAAGAGGTGCAAGACACTTATATTCGGCTAGATTTGGACTTGGCGCGTTTGTTTGCTGCACTTGATAAGCAGGTGGGCAAAGGAAATTATACCGTTTTTTTAACCTCAGACCATGGCGTTGCGCATATTCCACTTTATTTGATGGACAACAATATTCCTGCAGGATACTTTAAGAAAAAGGATTTTGTGAAGAAATTGAAAAAACACACCAAAGACTATTTTAAATCAGATAATTTGATTCGTAACGTGTCGAATAATGAAGTTCATTTGAACTACGAAGAAATAGCTGCTAAGGGCTTAGATATAACTCAAATCAAATCAGTTGTAACTTCATTTGTTACATCTTGTGAGGGCATTGCTGTTGCTTATGATACAAGTGAGCTAATGAAAATGAATAAAAGCAACGCAATTATCGAACGTTTGCAACGTGGCTTTCATCCAAAGCGCTCTGGTGATGTTATGTTTGTTTTAGAACCAGGATTTATGGATAATGGGAAATATGGCAAAAAAGGAACTACACACGGTTCGGCATATGTTTATGATACACATGTTCCACTCATGTTATTTGGAGAAGGTGTTAGAAAAGGACACACTTTTGAGCGTACAAACATCACAGATATTGCACCTACAATTTGTGCTATTTTGGGGGTTAGCAACCCCACGGGAACAATTGGAAACCCAATTAAAGAAGCCCTTAAATAAGATTAAAACTTGTAGGAAAACGCATTGATGTTCATTCCTGCGCCAACGCTGGCAAATAGCACAACATCCCCTTCCTGAACTGTATGATTTTCCATTTGGTTACGCTTTACCAAATCTAAAAGTGTTGGTACAGTTGCCACAGAGCTATTTCCTAGTTTATGAATACTTATTGGTAATATGTTTTCGGGTTGTGGATGTCGATAAAGTCTATAAAACCGCTTTACAATGGCCTCGTCCATTTTTTCATTGGCTTGATGTAAGAATACTTTTGACAATGTGCTAATTTCTTCCCCGCTTTTGTCTAAACATTCTTTTAAGGCTTGTGGCACATGGCTGATAGCAAATTCGTATACTTTACGACCGTGCATTTTAATGTATTTGTCGGTTGGTTCAGCATCTGCTTCATATGATTTTGCAGAATAAATATAAAAAGCTTCTCCGTTACTAAAGGTTTGTGTGCAATGGCTTAAAATCCCACCTTCTCTTTCAGTTTCTTCTATTACAGTAGCACCTGCACCATCAGCAAAAATCATGGAGTCCCTGTCGCTAGTATCAACAATTCTTGACAGTGTGTCTGCGCCAATTACCATGCATTTTTTTGCCATTCCAGCTTTGATAAATGCTTGCGCTTGAATCACACCTTCAACCCAACCTGGACAACCAAAAATAACATCATAGGCTACGCAATTGGGATTTTTAATCTGTAATTGATGTTTTACTCGCGTGGCTAGCGAGGGCAACATTTCGGTTTGGATGCACCCATGTTGAATATCACCAAAATTATGCGCCACAATAATGTAATCCAGCGTTTCGGGATCTAATGCAGCATCTTCAATTGCTCTTTCGGCAGCCAAAAAAGCAAGGTCTGAGGTCGATTGGTGTGGTTTTGCATAACGGCGTTCTTCAATGCCCGTAATGGCTTTGAACTTTTCAATAATATCGCCATTTTCATTTTTGAATGGACTACCATCTGTATCCAAAAAAGAATGGTTGATAAAATCCTCGTTTCGTTCGGTGTGAGTAGGAATATAGCTCCCAACGCCAGTGATGTGAATTCCCATTGGGTTTAGTTAGGTTAACAAATAGTTTTAAGACTATGGTTCAAAGATAAAAATAATTTTTAGCTGTTCCCTTATTGGTTGTTCGTCTGCGCTACTTGTGTATTGGAATACGATTCAATAGGCGCACATGTACACACCAAGTTTCGATCGCCAAAGGCTTCGTCAACCCGTTGAACGCTAGCCCAAAATTTATTTTCACGCACAAATTGTAACGGGTATGCAGCTTCATCTCTAGTGTAAGGAAGTTTCCACTCGTGTGCTGTAAGCAGAGCTAAAGTATGCGGTGCATTTCGAAGCATGTTGTTTTCTTGGGTTGCATCACTTGCTTCAATTTCATAGCGAATGGAAATAAGTGCCTCACAAAAACGGTCCAACTCTTCTAAATTTTCACTTTCTGTTGGTTCAATCATCATGGTTCCTGCTACAGGAAAAGACACTGTGGGCGCATGAAAGCCATAATCAATGAGCCTCTTGGCAATATCCATTACTTCAATACCCTTTTCTTTAAAGGCACGACAATCAATGATAAATTCATGTGCTGCTCTGTTGTTATCTCCACTATACAGTACCGGGTAATGTTTTGCAATACGTTCTTTAATGTAGTTTGCGTTTAGAATGGCAATTTTGGTAGACTTTGTGAGTCCTTCTGCTCCCAATAATCGGATATAGGCATATGAAATTAAACACGCTAATGCAGAGCCAAAAGGGGCAGCAGAAAGCGCAGAAATACCTTGTTTACCACTTGTGGAAACAATAGCGTGGCTTGGTAAAAACGGGACAAGATGTTCGGCAACACAAATTGGCCCAACACCAGGACCACCGCCTCCGTGTGGGATGGCAAAGGTTTTGTGAAGGTTTAAATGACAAACGTCAGCGCCAATAGCGGCAGGGTTTGTAAGCCCGACTTGCGCATTCATGTTTGCGCCGTCCATATAAATTTGACCTCCTTTACGGTGTATATAATCTGTAATTTCTTTAATAGCTGATTCAAAAACACCATGTGTAGATGGGTACGTAATCATCAATGCCGCTAAATTTTCAGAATGCGTGTCCGCTTTTTCTTTTAAATCCACAAGGTCAATGTTACCACGCTCATCTGTTCCTACCACGACAACTTGCATGCCTGCCATAACCGCAGATGCAGGATTTGTACCATGTGCCGATGCTGGAATTAGGCAAATGTTTCTGTTCGAATTGTTGTTTGACTGATGATACGCTCGAATCACCATAAGTCCTGCAAATTCACCTTGTGCACCAGAGTTGGGTTGCAATGATGTGCCTCCAAACCCTGTGATTTCAGTTAGATAACCTGCAAGGTCATGCAGTATTCGTGAATAGCCTTTCACTTGATTTAAAGGAGCAAATGGGTGAATATTATTCCATTGTGGATCGCTTAGCGCAAACATTTCGGTGGCAGCATTCAGTTTCATGGTACATGAGCCCAACGCAATCATGGAATGATTTAATGCCAAATCTTTACGCTCCAACGATTTGATATAACGCATCATACTGGTTTCCGCATGATAGCGTTGAAATACCTCGTGGGTCAAAAATTTTGTGGTGCGTCTGTGACAATCTGGTAAGCAATTTCCATGGACTTCAACCGCTTTAACTGGCGTTGCTTGGTTAGCTTGTGTGAAAATCTGAATTAATGTTTCAATCTGTTTAGAATCTGTTGCCTCATTAATTGAAAGCGTCAATTCGTTTTCGTTGATATAATGCAGGTTTATACCCGCCAGTTCAGCTAATGGGCGAATATTTTTTTCGGGTGTTTCAATCCAAAGCGTATCAAAGAACACTTTGTTTTTTTGTTTGATGCCCAAACTACTTAACGCAGTATTTAGTTTACAGGTATTTTCATGTATTCTCGATGCAATATGTTTTAACCCTTTTGGGCCGTGATATACAGCATACATTCCCGCCATAACGGCCAACAATACTTGTGCGGTACAAATATTTGACGTTGCCCTGTCTCTTTTGATGTGTTGTTCTCGGGTTTGCAATGCCATTCGCAACGCACGATTTCCAACGCTGTCTTGAGTTACGCCAATAATTCTCCCGGGAATACTTCGTTTATAGTCGGTTTTGGTAGCAAAATAGGCGGCATGTGGTCCTCCGTAGCCAAGTGGAATACCAAACCGCTGTGTACTTCCTACAACAACATCAGCGCCAAGCGTTCCAGGTGCTTCTAAAAGCACTAAGCTCATGATATCTGCAGCTACTGCAGTTTTTATTTCAGCTTCTTTTGCTGTATCTATAAAGGATTTTAAATCTGTAATGGTACCTTTTGCACCTGGATATTGAATCAAGGCACCAAAATATTCATTTGAAGGAATAAAACTTTCAGGAGGCCCGTAAATTAATGTAATTCCAATAGGGTTTGCGCGTGTTTCTAATACAGACTTGGTTTGTGGTAGGGTGTTTTCGTCTACAAAAAATAACGAAGCATTGTTCTTTTTTTGCATTCTTGTACGTTGCCCAAACAACAAGTTCATTGCCTCGGCAGCTGCCGTAGATTCATCAAGAAGCGATGCATTTGCCAATTCCATTCCTGTAAGGTCTGTTACCATGGTTTGAAAATTTAACAAAGCCTCCATTCTGCCTTGTGCGATTTCAGCCTGATACGGGGTGTATGCAGTGTACCATCCTGGATTTTCCAGAACATTTCGCTGAATTACACCAGGTAAAATGGCCTCGTGATAACCCAAACCAATTAATGAGGAAAAGACGCTATTCTGTTTTCCTAATGCCGAAATATGATTTGAAAATTCATACTCACTTATGGCATCTGGTAGTGAAATCGGTTTTGTTAAACGTATTGCCTCTGTTACCGTTTCAGCTACTAATGCATCAACAGATGAAGCATTAATTTCAGAAAGCATTGAATCAATCTCATCAGTATTTGGGCCAACGTGTCTAAAAACAAAACCTCGTGTATTCATAGTGTTACCATAAAGTTAAATTCAAAGTTAATTTTTTGCACAATATCTTAAAATAGAACCTAATCATTTCACGCTAAAGTTGTTAACCACAAAACGGCATGTTATCAACACATTTGGTATTTTTGTGGCTCACATCGGGAAATTGCTTCAACGCTATACGTCATCTAATTTTCATGTTGCTCTTGCACTCTGGGCATTTTGCCGTGTTTTTGCCTTGCAGCAAAGCATCTCATTTTCCTTTGCGCTTCAGTGTGCTATTTTCGGTTTTGGTTGGGCGGGGTATCAATACCTAAAAGATTATGTACCCGTATTTTATCAGCAGCAATCGTTAAGTTTCATAAAGTTAACTCCGTTACTAATTGCTGTAATTTTGGGATTTTATGGATTGATTTCACAACCCTTTTTTATTTGGGTTGCCTTTGGGTTTGTTGGTGTGTTAACGTTTTGTTATGCGCTTCCTTTTGGCGCAAAAATGGGTCTGCGCTTTGTACCAACAATAAAAGTTTTTGTTGTTGCGCTTTGTTGGACAGTGTTGGCTATGGTATCTCTAACGGCATTGCCGAAAATCCTATTTGTCTTGGTTTCAATAAAAGCAATGTTGTGGATGATTTGCTTGATCCTCCCTTTTGAGCTTCGTGACATGCAGAAAGACGAGAAGTTCTTGAAAACGTTGCCACAACTTTTAGGTGTAAATGGCGTAAAGCTATTGGGATGTATATTAATTGGATTTACTGCATTTTTGGCTTTTAAAACGGTTGCAGTAGCTGTGTTGCTTTATGTAGAGTGGGGGATGTTATTACTTATGGGAATTACACTCTACAGCACTCCGAAAAAGCAATCACCCATGTTTACTTCATTCTGGGTTGAATCGATTCCTGTTCTGTGGCTTTTGGCGAGTTTATTGGTATTAAAGAAACCTTTCATTTAAGTGTATCAATTTATTTAAGCAAATCAGGGCGTTTTTTTTTGGTAATTTCCAGCGCTCTGTCTTCGCGCCACGCATCCACTTTTGGAGTGTTTCCCGAGGTAAGTATTCCAGGTACTTTGTGTCCGTTATAGTCTGCTGGCCGGGTGTAAACAGGGGGTGCTAATAGCCCATCTTGAAATGAGTCTGTTAGGGCTGAGGTTTCGTCGCCCAATACCCCCGGTATCAACCGAATAATACTATCGCAAAGTACAGCAGCGGCTAATTCGCCCCCAGAAAGGACATAATCACCAATTGAGATTTCGTGGGTAACAAACAAATCCCGAACCCGTTGGTCAACTCCTTTATAATGTCCGCAAAGCACGATGATATTTTTCAATAGTGAAAGCTGGTTTGCTGTTCCTTGATTGAGTACATCACCATCTGGAGTCATGTAGATGACTGCCTCGTAATCCCGCTCTGCTTTTAATGCGCTAATGCACTTATCAATGGGGGCAATCATGAGTACCATTCCTGCGCCTCCACCATAGGGATAATCATCAACTTGTTTGTAGTTATTCGTGGTATAGTCACGTAAGTTATGGAAATGTACTTCTACCAAGCCTGCATCTTGTGCGCGTTTCATAATTGAGCCTTCAAAAGGGCTTTGCATCAAATCAGGAACAACGCTAATGATATCTATCCGCATGGGGTAAAGATAGTGATAGAAAATTAGGCAATAGTCAAGTAGGCAAGATGTCAGTTCGAGTAATCTGACGGTGTCAGATTGTATCGAGAACTATGTGACCTATCACCTGAGCGAAACGGTGAGAGTAAACAGGGTTAATAGATAATAGTTTACAGGCGATAGTTAAGTAATTAAGAGGTTATAATATTTTGTGAATTTAAGCTCCCAAAAACTATTATTATGAACAACCTATTATCTACACAAAACATTGAAGCAAAGCTAATTTCTATTAAAAGTCAACAAGTGCTTATTGACCGTGATGTAGCTACACTGTATGGAGTGCAAACCAAGCGCATCAATGAGGCCGTAAAAAACAATCCAGATAAATTTCCAGCAGGATATATGATAGCACTGACAACAAAAGAGTGGAGTGTTTTGCGGTCGAAAATTTCGACCACAGACTTTTCGAAAACAAGGGTTCCTCCCAAAGCTTTTACCGAAAAAGGACTTTATATGTTGGCCACCATTTTAAAAAGTAAACAAGCGACAGAAACCACCTTTTTGATTATCTAAACCTTTGCCAAACTTCGTGCGTTGCAAAAAACGGTAGCTGCAGCAAGCTCCACCACAGGGAACAAAAAGAACAGCCTGCTTAAAAAAAGCGGTGAACTGATGGCCGACCTTCTAGATCACGACATG
>CATAMV010000034.1 GCA_949487855.1 Bacteroidota bacterium | reverse complement strand
TTTTATGAAAATTGTTTCCCTTGCCCCTGAGGTTCTTTAAGTTTTTTATCGCTTATGATTCAACGCCTTCATAATTTGTATTTAACAAAGGTGCGTACAACACTTACGGAGCAATTCCAATATAAAAATACGCACCAAATCCCACACCTTGAAAAGATTGTAATCAATCGAGGTATTGGGGATGCTTCACAAAATGCGAAGCTTCTCGAATCATTATCGGGTGAGCTTACAGTATTAGCAGGACAAACACCTGTTGTGAAACGTTCAAAGAAAGCTATTGCCGGTTTCCAAATTCGTGAAGATATGCCAATTGGGCTTTCTGTAACGTTACGTGGAGATCGTATGTATGCCTTCTTCGACCGACTTGTAAACCTTGCACTTCCACGTATTCGTGATTTCCAAGGAATTAGTCCAAAAAGTTTTGATGGTCATGGAAATTTTAATCTTGGTTTAGATGAACAATTAATGTTCCCTGAATTAAGTTATGACACTATTGATCAAATTCGTGGAATGGACATCGCTATTGTGACATCAGCAACAAGTGACCAAGAAGGGCGTGCTCTTTTAAAGGAACTTGGGATGCCATTCCGAGAAAAAGCAATTAAGTAAATTAATAGCACCACACAAAAGGTGTGGACATGCTCAGTAGAGGAAATGTTATGATTAATGACACAATTGCAGATATGCTTACGCGTTTACGTAATGCACATCTTGCAGATAAAACATCCGTTGTATTGCGTGCTACTCGAGTAACACGTAATATTGCACAATTATTATTCCAAGAAGGTTTTCTTTCCAGTGTAGAACCGGAAGTTAATGGAATGTTTGAAGTGACGTTAAAGCGTTCAGTAAAAACATTTCAACGTGTAAGTACTCCTGGAGTTCGTATGTATGTAAACCATAAAGAACTTCCTCGCGTTTTAAACGGAATGGGTATCGCAATTATTTCAACGTCACAAGGAATTATGACTGAGAAAAAAGCACGTACTTTAGGAATTGGTGGTGAAGTGCTCTGTTACCTTTGGTAATATATGGCTGATCGCGAACTTATTGAAATGGAAGGTACAGTTATTGAATCCCTTCCCAATGCAATGTTTCAAGTTGAACTTGAAAATGGTTTCCAAGTACTAGCTCATATTTCCGGAAAAATCCGAAGAAATTCAATTAAGATTCTTTTAGGAGATCGTGTAACAGTTGAGTTAACGCCTTACGATTTAACGAAAGGTCGCATTACATACCGTTTACGAAATACAGGCAGAAATCAATAACTGATTTTTTTTATTTGTATTCAAACCGGATCAGATATTCCCACCATATATCTGTTTATATGACTACCATTTGGGTTCATCTTCAGTTTGAGCCTTTTTTATTTTATATTAGTAAATTTATACTATGGCTACTAAACAGCGTAAAGGCGTACAGAAAAAAGCCCGCCGAAAGGTACAACGTGGCGTTGTACATATTTTAGCCACGTTTAATAATACATTGGTTACAATTAGTGACCGTTCTGGGATGGTGATTGCTTCATCATCTGCAGGAGCATGCGGATTCCGTGGAGCACGAAAAGGTACTCCATTTGCTGCTCAAACAGCAGCTGAAGAAGCTGCACGTAAATCACTCGACTATGGTTTAAAATATGTAGATGTGATGGTTAAAGGACCAGGTGCTGGGCGTGAAATGGCTATTCGTGCACTTCAACAACTTGGTTTAGGCGTGACGTTAATCCGTGACGTGACTCCCTTACCTCATAATGGATGTCGACCACCAAAGAAACGTCGTGTTTAATCACGATACTATCTTTGTTCGAGCAAACAATTAAGTTTTGTTAAAACAAAGAAAAAACATATTTGATAAGATCATGCTCGTTTGTATCAACGAATATTTACAACCACTATGAATTTTATTGTTCCAAACTCTTCAGCGAAGTTAGAGTGTGTTGAATTCCGAGAAAATAACTCGCGTGAGCATTATGCCCGACTTGTTCTTGGGCCTGTAGC
>CATAMV010000033.1 GCA_949487855.1 Bacteroidota bacterium | reverse complement strand
ATTGTTTCGGGACATAACCTTGGAACGGCACCCATTGAAAATGCGCTAAATGCACACGATTCTGTCGTAGAGAGTGCCGTTGTTGGTTTTCCACATGACGTAAAAGGAAATGCATTGCATGCTTTTGTTATTCCGAACACTGAAGTTGATGCAAACAAATTGACTGACGAATTACGGGCATTAGTGGCAAAAACCATTGGCCCAATTGCCAAGCCTGACCGAATACAAGTGGTGAGTGGATTACCCAAAACAAGAAGCGGTAAAATTATGCGTAGAATTTTACGCAAACTCGCTGCTGGTGAATTTGATCAATTGGGCGATGTTTCTACTTTACTAAATCCTGAAGTAATCGTAGAGATTAAGCGAAATAACTAAACGTCTCACCGTTTTTAATTGTCTGTACCGTTTCAAAAATCAATTTGATAACGTTCTCCACATCCTCTTGATGCACCATTTCCACAGTGGTATGCATGTATTTTAACGGCAAGGATATCAGTGCAGAAGGGACCCCACCATTGCTGTACGCAAAAGCATCCGTATCTGTGCCAGTATAACGAGAAGAAGCCAAACGCTGATATGGAATTTCTTTCGCCTCAGCAGTTTCAATGATTCTATCTCGTAGCAATTGCTGAACCGCAGGCGCATACGATATTACCGGTCCTTTGCCTATGGCATTATCTCCTTGCTTTTTGGGATTTAGCATAGGTGTTGTGGTATCATGGCAAACATCTGTAACAATAGCTACGTTTGGCTTTATGGTTTGGGTAATCATTTCTGCTCCGCGTAGACCAATTTCTTCCTGTACAGAATTGGTTACGTACAATCCAAAAGGAAGTTTGATGTCATTCTCCTTTAGAAGGCGTGCTACTTCGGCAATCATAAACCCACCAATTCGGTTATCCAATGCACGACACACAAACTTATCTTTATTCAATACTTGAAAAGTGTCAGGATACGTAATGACACATCCAACGTGAATACCTAATTTTTCAACTTCTTCTTTGTTAGCAGCACCAATATCTATGGTAATGTTTTCAATCTTAGGCGTTTCTTCCTTTCCAGCCATTCTGGTGTGAATGGCAGGCCAACCAAACACTCCTTTAACTACACCATTCTTGGTGTGAATATCAACCCACTTAGATGGGGCAATCATATGGTCACTCCCCCCGTTTCGAATAACAGATATAAGTCCTTTATCTGAAATGTAATTGACGTACCAAGAAATTTCGTCTGAGTGCGCTTCAATGACTACTTTGAATTCAGCCTCGGGATTGATAACGCCTACTGCTGTTCCATATGTATCGGTTATAAATTCATCAACATAGGGTTTTAAGTAGTCCATCCAAATCTTTTGACTTTCCCACTCGTACCCGGTAGGGGCTGGGTTATTCAAGTATTGCTCTAAAAATGCGTGTGATTTTTTATTTAAAATACTGCTCATTGTACTTATTTGATTAAGTAGGCTAATTTACAACATATGAGTAAAACAATCTTATTACTTTTGAACACATGCGCAAACTTGTTTTTTTGATTGTGTTAATGGTTGTGAGTTGTCTTTACGGACAGCAACAACAGCCTATATATATTGTAGAGGGCGATACATTGGCTTATCCATACGTGGATTTGGGTGAAGTTATTGTTCTTCCGAACTTAAAATTTGACAACTATAACGACTATTTAACATATTATAGACTGCGCAAACGAACGCTAAAAGTGTATCCATACGCTAAAATGGCGTCTGAGCGTTTGGTTGTTTTGAACAATCGCTTGTCAAAAATCAAACGAAAACGCGCCAAAAAACGCTACACCAAACGCGTTGAACGTTACCTAGAAGGCGAATTTAAAGAGGAATTAAAACGCCTTACGCGCTCAGAAGGACGTATTTTAGTCAAATTAATACACCGTGAAACCGGACAAACAACTCATGGTTTGATAAAAAAACTACGAAGCGGATGGCGTGCCTTTGTTTATCAGACTACTGCAAAACTTTTTGAAATTGATTTGAAAACAATATATAACCCTACTGATGTTAAGGAAGATGCCATGATTGAAGGTATTTTGCTTCGTGCTTTTGCTGATGGCACATTAAATCCTCCCATGAAAAAAAATAAAAATAAATCTCAAATATAAGTTTATAGAAATAAAAGGGTTGTATATTTGCCATCCGCAAAAAAAGCTGTGGATCACATCAAATAAAAAAAGTTTAATTTTTTTTTAATGTGAGGTTGTCAAAACCAAAAAGCAGTGTATATTTGCAACCGCTTTCAAAAAGAAAGCTAAAAAGTTCATTGAATTATTGAGAATGACAGCGCGTATACTTCGCTTCGGCGAAGGAAATACGAATAGTAAAACAATCATGAGACAGCTCTAATTTGTCAATTTTTTTGTTGTTAATTT
>CATAMV010000032.1 GCA_949487855.1 Bacteroidota bacterium | reverse complement strand
TCGATGGTTTTGCCCAACTCTTTTTGCATAGAAGTAACCCCTTTATTGCGAATTCCGCAGGGAATGATATAATCAAAAAAAGACAAGTCGGTATTTACATTTAAAGCAAATCCATGCATCGTAACCCAGCGACTGGTACGAATTCCCATGGCACAAATTTTACGGGGATTATCGCCTTCTACATCTATCCAAACGCCTGTTTCCCCTTTGCTACGCGAGGCAGAAATGCCAAAATCAGTAAGTGTAGCAATGATACACTCCTCCAACAAACGCAAATATTTATGGATATCGGTAAAAAAACAATCCAAATCCAAAATGGGATAGCCAACCAATTGCCCGGGGCCGTGATAGGTAATATCCCCTCCTCTATTCGTGGGATAAAACGAAACGCCTTTTTCAGCAAGGGTTTCTGCATTTACGAGCAAATTATTTTCATCACCACTTTTTCCAAGCGTATACACATGCGGATGCTCCACAAAAAGCAAATGATTTTCGGTAGTCATTTGCGTATCTGGATTTCTGCGGTTGTGAATTTTCTGGTCTATGGTGCATTGAAACAATTCTTGTTGCAAATTGGTTACGGCATCGTATGCCGCCAAGCCCAATTTACGCACCTGCACAACAGGTTTAAGGTTCATAATAAAAAGGTCTATTCAAAATAATAAGCGCCCCGATTACACCTGGCACCCATGCACATAGGGTGAGTAAAAAAACAATAATCACAGAACCGCAACCCCTGTCAATAACTGCCAAAGGCGGAAAGATGATCGCCAAAAGTACGCGTAATAAGCTCATGTGTCATTCAAAGATACAAATTCGAACGTTCTTGAGAACTCATGCGCATTGGTTATCTTTGCGCAAGAAAAATTTGGGATGCACGAACTATCAGAACAAGAACTTGTCCGCAGAGAAAAGCTCACAAAACTACGTGAGCTGGGCATAGACCCCTACCCTGCCGAAGCCTTTGACACCACTCATTACGCCACTGAAATTGCTGAAAAATACACAGAAGGCGTTGCCGTTTGTTTGGCTGGCCGTTTGATGTCGAGACGGGTGCAAGGAAAGGCAAGTTTTGCTGAATTGCAAGATGCTACTGGCAGAGTACAGTTGTATTTTAACAGAGATATTCTGTGTCCAGACGAAGATAAAACCTTGTATAACGATGTCTATAAAAAGTTGTTAGACATTGGGGATATTATTGGCGTTGAAGGAAAATTATTCACTACACAAGTAGGCGAAAAAACCGTTGAAGTGCACAAGCTTTTTGTACTTAGTAAATCGTTACGTCCGTTGCCGCTTCCAAAAGTAGATGCCGATGGCAATACGTACGATGCCTTTACGGATCCGGAGCAACGCTACCGACAGCGCTATGTAGATTTGATTGTAAATCCGAGTGTAAAAGAAGCCTTTGTAAAGCGGACAAAGATTACAAATACAATGCGTTCGTTTTTTAACGATCGCGGTTACTTAGAAGTAGAAACGCCTATTTTACAACCCATTCCAGGTGGTGCAGCAGCAAGGCCTTTTGTAACGCATCACAATGCGTTGAACATTCCTCTCTACTTACGTATTGCAAATGAGTTGTACCTCAAACGCCTTATTGTTGGTGGGTTTGATGGGGTGTATGAATTTGCTAAAGACTTTAGAAACGAGGGCATGGACAAAACCCATAATCCTGAGTTTACCGTCATGGAACTTTATGTGGCGTACAAAGATTACCATTGGATGATGGAAACTACGGAAGCACTTCTTGAAGAAGTAGCGGTAGCCGCCAACGGCAGTTCTACAGTGCAAGTGGGTGAAAAATCGATTGATTTTAAAGCCCCGTATCCACGCGTACCCATTTTAGAGGCAATAAAAGAACACACCGGAATTGATGTATCCGAAATGGACGAAACTGCATTACGTGAAACAGCTAAAAAACTTGGTCTAGAAGTTGATGAAACGATGGGTAAAGGGAAACTTATTGATGAGTTGTTTGGCGAACTGTGCGAGCACCACTACATCCAGCCGACATTTATCACAGATTACCCCAAAGAAATGAGTCCACTGACTAAAGCCCACCGTAGCAAGCCGGGGCTTACCGAACGTTTTGAACTCATGGTCAATGGAAAAGAGCTGGCAAATGCCTACTCGGAGCTTAACGATCCAATAGATCAACGCGAACGCTTTGAGGATCAAATGTCGCTATCAGAAAAAGGCGACGACGAGGCCATGTTTATCGACCAAGATTTCTTGCGTGCATTGGAATATGGTATGCCACCAACATCAGGAATTGGAATTGGAATTGACCGCTTAACAATGTTATTGACCAACAACAGCTCAATTCAAGAGGTCTTGTTTTTTCCGCAAATGCGACCAGAAAAGAAAGGTCCTGTTCTTACCGATGATGAGCAAACTGTAGTGGATTTGCTTAAAAAAGAAAGCCCCGCCGTTCTCACAACAGTGAAGGAACAAGCAGGACTTAGTAATAAAAAATGGGATAAAGCGGTCAAAGGTCTTACGAGTAAATCTGTGGTAGAAGTAACAAAAACCGATGAGGCTTTAACAATTGCTTTGCGTTAATTAAAAGAACTTAAATTCAGTTCTACGGTTTTTGGCGTGCTTGTTTTCAGCGCAATCTTTTCCATCTTCACAATCGTTAAGTAGTTTGGACTCCCCATAGCCAACTGCTATCAATCTTGAAGTTTTAATCCCTTTTTGA
>CATAMV010000031.1 GCA_949487855.1 Bacteroidota bacterium | reverse complement strand
TCTGAAAACAAGAATCGCTTCGTTATTTTCCCTATTCAACACCACGATATTTGGGAGTGGTACAAAAAGCAAGAAGCCTGTTTTTGGACGGCAGAAGAAATTGATTTACATCAAGATTTAACAGATTGGTCAACAAAGCTCAACGATGATGAGCGCTATTTCGTTAAGCATATTTTGGCATTTTTCGCCGCCTCTGACGGAATTGTAAATGAGAATTTGGCTGAAAACTTCGTAAATGAAGTGCAATATAGTGAGGCCAAGTTTTTCTATGGTTTTCAGATTATGATGGAGAACATTCACTCCGAAACCTATTCGCTACTTATTGATACTTACGTAAAAGACGAAGCAGAAAAAAACAGTCTTTTTCAAGCCATTGAAGTATTCCCTGCGATTAAGAAAAAGGCAGATTGGGCACTTCGTTGGATCGATTCAGATTCTTTTGCAGAACGTCTTATTGCGTTTGCGGCCGTAGAAGGTATTTTCTTTTCAGGGGCGTTTTGCTCCATCTTCTGGCTTAAAAAACGCGGCTTAATGCCCGGGCTAACATTTTCAAATGAATTAATTTCTCGTGATGAAGGTATGCACTGTGACTTTGCGGTTCATTTGCACAACACCCACTTGGTGAACAAAGTCCCAAAAGAACGAATTCGTGAAATTATCATTGATGCGCTTAACATTGAGCGTGAATTTATCACAGAATCCCTTCCAGCGAGTCTTATTGGAATGAACGCCAAACTGATGACACAGTACTTGGAGTTTGTTACCGACCGCCTACTTGTAGAACTTGGCTTAGAAAAAGAGTTCAACGTCTCTAATCCGTTTGATTTTATGGACATGATTTCGCTCCAAGGAAAAACAAATTTCTTTGAAAAGCGAGTTTCAGAATACCAAAAAGCGGGTGTGATGAACCAAGAAACAGAAAAAGAAGAAAAGTACTCTTTCGGAGACGACTTTTAGTCTGCGCCGCAACATTGTACAGGTGACGGTGGCCCATGTGGGCCTGCGTAGTATTAACCAATAAAAACTTTAATAAGGATGTATGTAGTAAAAAGAGATGGGCGAAAAGAACCCATTATGTTCGACAAGATTACAGCACGGGTACGAAAACTGTGCTACGGATTAAACGAGCTTGTTGACCCAGTAAAAGTTGCCATGAAAGTTATTGAAGGCTTGTATGATGGCGTAACCACTTCTGAACTTGATAGCCTTGCCGCAGAAACTGCTGCGTCCATGACAACCGTACATCCAGACTACGCACAACTCGCGGCACGTATTTCTGTTTCGAACTTACATAAAAACACCAAAAAATCGTTTTCGGAAACCATGACGGACCTTTTTGAGTATGTGAACCCACGTACTGATAAGAAGTCGCCATTACTCTCTGAAGAAGTATATAATGTAATTCAAGAAAATGCCGATTTACTCGATTCTACCATCATTTATAACCGTGATTTTGGTTATGATTATTTTGGATTTAAAACACTCGAACGTTCTTATTTACTTAAAATAAACGGCCAGATTGCCGAGCGTCCACAGCATATGCTAATGCGTGTTTCGGTAGGGATCCACCCAACTGATTTAGACGCTGCTATTGAGACGTATCACCTGATGTCGAAGCGTTATTTTACACATGCCACACCAACGCTTTTTAACTCCGGAACACCAAAACCACAAATGTCATCATGCTTTTTGTTGTCTATGCGTGATGACAGTATTGACGGTATTTATGACACCCTAAAACAGACTGCAAAAATTTCACAGTCTGCAGGCGGTATTGGACTATCTATCCACAATGTGCGTGCTACAGGTTCTTACATTGCGGGAACAAACGGTACCTCTAATGGAATTGTACCCATGCTCCGAGTCTATAACGACACAGCACGTTATGTTGATCAAGGTGGAGGAAAGCGTAAAGGCTCGTTTGCCATTTATGTAGAGCCATGGCATGCCGATATTTTTGACTTCTTAGATTTAAAGAAAAATCACGGAAAAGAAGAAATGCGCGCACGCGATTTGTTCTATGCCATGTGGATTCCAGATTTGTTCATGAAGCGTGTAGAGGAAAACGCTGAGTGGACACTGATGTGCCCTAACGAATGTCCGGGATTATATGAATGTCATAGCGAAGAATTCGAAAAGTTATACCTCGAATACGAATCGGAAAACAGAGGCCGCAAAACCATCAAAGCACGTGAACTTTGGGAGAAGATTTTAGAATCCCAAATTGAAACCGGAACGCCTTATATGCTGTACAAAGACGCAGCAAATCGCAAGTCGAATCAAAAAAATCTAGGGACTATACGCTCGTCAAATTTGTGCACCGAAATTATGGAGTACACTTCTAAAGATGAGGTGGCTGTTTGTAATTTAGCATCCATTGCACTCCCCATGTTTGTAAAAGACGGTGCATTTGACCATCAAGCATTGTATGATGTAACCGTTCGTGTAACCAAAAACCTCAACCAGGTTATTGATCGCAACTATTACCCAGTTATAGAAGCCGAGAATTCTAATATGCGTCATAGGCCGGTAGGCTTGGGCGTACAAGGGCTTGCCGATACGTTTATTAAACTGCGTTTGCCCTTTACAAGCGAAGAGGCCAAAACGCTTAATCAAGAAATTTTTGAAACCATTTATTTTGCCTCCCTTACGGCATCCAAAGAAATGGCAAAAGTGGAAGGAACTTATCAGTCTTACAAAGGCTCCCCTATTTCTAAAGGAGAGTTTCAACACAATATGTGGGGAATTAAAGACGAGGAACTTAGCGGCCGATGGGATTGGGAAGGACTTCGTAAAGAAATCAAAAAACACGGGGTACGCAACTCACTATTAATGGCGCCCATGCCAACTGCATCTACCTCTCAAATCTTGGGGAATAACGAATGTTTTGAGCCGTACACTTCTAATATTTACACCCGCCGGGTGTTGTCTGGGGAGTTTATTGTGGTGAACAAACACCTTTTAGAAGACCTTGTTGAGCTTGGTCTTTGGGATGAGGATATGAAGCAAGAATTGATGCGCTCTAACGGCTCTATTCAACATATAGAAACGATTCCTGCAGACATTCGAGAGTTGTACAAAACGGTTTGGGAATTGAGCATGAAAGACATTATAGACATGTCACGCCATCGTGGATATTTCATTGATCAATCACAATCACTGAACTTATTTATGGAAGGTGCAACAATGTCAAAACTTACCTCAATGCATTTCTATGCATGGAAGTCGGGTTTAAAAACAGGGATGTATTATTTGCGTACAAAATCGGCTGTGGACGCAATTAAATTTACCGTTAAGAAAAAGACAGAGGCCGTTCCAGTAGCTGAGGTTGCTACTACGCCCGCTGCAAAAGCATCGGTTGCCGTTGAGCCACTTTCGCCGTCTGAGCTAAAGGAAATGTTAGCCAAGTCTAAGGAAAGTGACGACGACGATTGCCTAATGTGTGGATCGTAATTGAACGACTAACATAAAAAAAGCGCTACTCTTGTAGCGCTTTTTTTGTTAGCGGTCTTTTTGTTCCTCGTTGACTTTTCGTGGTGCTATTTTTGGATCGAACTTTAGATAATAAAGCTCAATCAAGTTAAAAGTAGCGACAATTAAATCTTTGCTTTCAATCATTAAGCTAAAGAAAAGCGTGGTGTTTTTAGGACTCTTTTCTTCTTTGCTTCGCGTTCGAAGTACCTGATGATTTATTTTTTCATCAATGTTCGCAAAAAGCGTTTCTTTTTTGGGAAGGATTTTACTCACGGCATTGAAATCGGTCATATCAAACGCAAAACGGATTTCTGCAAACAATTCGTCCAAATCCAATTGGGTTTCTTTGAGTTCTTTAATCTGCGAATACTTTAGCTGTCGGTGATTGTTGCTCACGTGTTTGTGCGACGCCTTGGTAATGTACTCTAACGATTGCGCCATATCTTCCAAAATACTAATCAAGTTGATGTAGAAATGACTGACACCTACGCTTTCTTCGTCCATTTCTTGGATAAAATAGAACAGTTCGTTGCGTAGTTTTTCTATTTCTTTTCCTAGACGCACAACGTCTCTTTTCGTGCTACGGAGTTCTTCGGCGTTTTGTTTTGCTAGGCCATTTACAGAAGCAAGATAAATACCGTTACACTTGTTTACCATCATTGATACATTGTATGCACTTTCTACAATAATACCTTGAACAGATGAGCTTTCAATCATTTGTAAATCACGCTCACGTTTAGACTCTGCCACATTGCCTTTGTGCTTGCGGTAATTTCTGAAAAGTAGAAAAGCAGTAAAAACGAGTAGCCCCAATAAAGCGGGTAATTTACCGGTGTAAATAATGACCGCTACAATACCACAAGCAGTGAATGCCGTAAATGCCGTTAGAAACCACCCTGCAATTACATTCAGGACCCCTGCCACGCGATATACAGCACTGTCTGCGCCCCAAGCACGATCGGCGAGCGAAGTTCCCATAGCTACCATAAACGTAACGTATGTGGTTGATAAGGGCAGTTTGTAAGAAGTAGCAATGGAGATAAGTACCGCAGCTACCGTAAGGTTTATGGATGCTCTGATATTATCAAACGCAGGTGCGTCTTCGGGTTTTGCATAGCGCTTTGCTTTGGCAGTCACAAAACGCGCCTTCACTTTTTCTGTAAGTATGGATGGGGTAACGGCCTCCACAACACGAACCGAACCCACAAAAGCCCGAACTAAACTACGAGAGAACGCATTTGACTCAAATCGTTCGTTTGTGCGGTCTTGACGCGATAATTCGATGGAGGTTTTAAGTACTTCTTGTGCCTTAGAGGAAAACCACAATGTTACGACCATTACTAAGCCAGCAATAATGAGTAGTGCGGTTGGCGTTGCTACTTTTGCAGATAAGAACGACATATTGAAAAGTTCGGCGGTAACACCCGATACTTTCCACGCTTCGTAGGATTGCCATGCGGCAATGGGAACACCAATAAAATTCACCAAGTCGTTACCCGCAAATGCCAATGCCAACGAAAAGGTTCCCACGATAATAACAAGTTTATAAATATCCGTGCGGAAAATATAGGTTGCGAACAAAGAAAGTGATGTCCAAATCAGCCAACTCACCCCAAGAACGCGTTGGGCCTGTGTGGTTACAAAATCTTTAAGTGATATACCTCCTAGAAAATCATAAGTGTTATCTGCAAATGGAGTTCCTTTAATGCCTTTTGCAAGGATAAAATAGGTAATTGCCGTTAGGGCAATGCCTCCAAAAACAGCACCCATCCATTTTGGGTTTTCTTTAAAATGAAAGGTTAGGATCAGCCTACTTGTGTATTGTACAACCGCACCTACCGTAAAGGCAATAAATACCGAGAGCAGTATTCCCAAAATAATCTGTGATGCTTTGCTAACGTTGATAAATTCGTATAGTGATTCATCGGCATTGCCCCAATATATTTTTACCAGCGATATGGCTACAGCAGCACCCAATAGTTCAAAGACAATGGACACCGTAGTTGAGGTAGGCATTCCAAGGGTGTTAAAGAAGTCTAAGAGTAAAATATCGGTGAGCATCACCGCCATAAAAATGACCATGATTTCATCGAAATAAAACAAATCTGGATTAAAGATACCTTTTCGGGCAACTTCCATAAGTCCGCTAGAGAAAATAGCCCCTGCGGCTACACCCAAACTGGCAATAATCATCACCGTTTTAAAGCTGATAGCTTTAGACCCAATAGCCGAATTGAGGAAGTTAACAGCATCATTACTAACGCCCACTACCAAATCAGCAGTGGCAAGTACTGCTAAGGCAATAATGATAACCAGGTAAAAATCCATGGTTTAGAATTTTAATGAATAGCCTAGAGAAAAGGAAGTTCCGGGAGTAATAAGTGAATACAAGTTGGTAAACTCTCCATACCAATCATATTCTCTTTCTCTTCTGCTATTCAAAAGGTTATTTGCTTTTATCGTGATATCACTTTTTTCGTTAATCGGAATCTTTAAGCCTCCATTCAAACTATGAAATGGTAAGGTATATACCTCTGGCACTTGT
>CATAMV010000030.1 GCA_949487855.1 Bacteroidota bacterium | reverse complement strand
GCATCACGTCAAGATGTTGCAAAAGACAAAGTAGCAAAGGTGAAAGCTGACGAAAAAGCAAAAGCACTTGCTGCTGAAAAAGAAATCAACGAAAAGCGCAAAGCAGATGCAGAAGCTGCCATCGCTGCCGCAGAAGCTGAAGTGGCTGCCGCAGAAGCTGAAGCGCAAGCAAAGGCTGCTGCCGCAGAAGCGGAGGCTGCTGCTGAAGCAGTTGCAGAAGAAACTTCTGCTGTTGAAGAAGCGCCTGCTGCTGAAGCAATTGCAGAAGAAACTCCTGCTGCTGAAGAAACTCCTGCTGCTGAAGAAGCGCCTGCTGCTGAAGCTGAAGCAACAGACGACAAAGACAGCGAAGAAGCTACTGAATAATAATCCATGCGCGTTGAGGACTGCTTTTTCGTAGGTACAGTCGTCAGTAAATACAGCTTTAAAGGCGAAATTTTACTCAAACTTGATACGGACGAACCTGAGCGGTACCAATCCCTTGAAACATTATTTTTAGCACAAGACAATGCTCTTGTTCCCTATTTTGTTGTAAAATGCAGCATGCATAAGCAAGGTCTGTTACGTCTAAAGCTCGAAGATGTTTCATCAGAAGAGGATGCAAATTTACTTCTTAAAACAAAAGCGTATCTACCTCTATCTGAATTACCACCGCTAACTGGAAACAGATTTTATTTCCACGAAGTCATTGGTTTTTTAGTTGAGGACAAAGCCCTTGGTTCACTTGGTAAGATTATCCGGGTAAATGAACAAACAGCCCAAGCTACTTTAGAAATAGATATCAATGGAAAAACGGCATTGATTCCTATAGTTGATGATATTATCACAGCTGTTGATCGAAATGCCAGAACACTTCATGTTGATACGCCCCCAGGGCTCATTGACTTATACACCCAAGATGCTTAGACTTACAGCTCTTTTGTGTCTGTTTGGATTGGTTGCAAAAAGTCAAGTACAACAATTAGACGAAGTCGTACTTAGTGCACAACGGATAAAAAGTAAAATTCAGCCGCTAAGCGCAAGTATAATTTCGGACTCGCTAAACCTTACGATTACACAAGAAGTCGGTGGACTTTTACAACAAATTCCCAGCTTGTTTGTCAGTAGTCAGCAGAATTTTACGCAAGATACTCGTATATCTATAAGAGGTTTTGGCGCTCGTGCTACTTTTGGCATTCGAGGCATCAAAGTTTTATTGGATGGAATTCCAATCACAACGCCAGACGGACAGACGCAATTGGATCATATTCCATTATCGCAATTAGGTAACATTGAGATACTTCGTGGACTATCTAGCGGTTTATATGGAAATGCCTGTGGAGGTGTTATTTCTTTGCAAAGTGCTCCTATCATTTCAGCGACTGATATTTCCGCTACACTAGGCGATTTTGAGTCACAATCTTTTGCAGCGACATGGAGTAAAGCACAAGAAAAAAATCGCTTTCGTAGCATCATATCACATCAAAAGCAAAAGGGCTACAGAGAATGGAGTGCTTATGAAAATACGCTCGTTTCGCTTTCTAACGAAACAGACCTGAACAACGGTAATACGCTAAAAATCGACTATTCATTGTTCCACAGTCCTTTTGCATACGACGCAGGTGGTCTTAACCTTAAACAGGTTCATGAAAATCGCAGGCAAGCCCGTAAAGCAAACATGAATTATGCTGCTGGAGAGCAAGTACAACAACATCAATTCAGCGCGCGTCTAAAAACTAAAAATTGGCTTTCGTATGCGTTCTACACTCGCAGAACATTAGATGCAAAATTGCCCTTTGTTTTAGGAGGGCAAATAGATTTAGGCCGTGATTATTTTGGTTTAGGAACACAAACATCTGGCGCTAAAAAAAAGTGGCTGTGGCAATATGGTATAGAGAGTGCTGCGCAACATGATGCCCGCTTACGGTTCATAAACGATTTGGGCATAAGGGGTGAAAAAACGTTACACCAAACTGAACGCTTCTATAGTATTGGTACGTATGGAATTGGAGAGTATTTATATTTGGGCTGGCGTTTTCGAGCTGCACTTCGTGCAGATATACACCATATAAGGCTGACAGATTTTTTAGGAACAAACGCCGGAAAAAAGAATTTGGCTGCGGTATCGCCTATGGTAGCGATACATAAAAAGTTAAACGCTGAACTTAGTGGTTACTTGCGTTGGGGTACGGGATTTGAAACCCCATCACTCAATGAGCTTTCCGCAAACCCATCTGGTGAAACGGGTTTTAACAGCTCTCTTGAACCACAAAAATCATCAGAAATCGAACTTGGAATTTCGTTTAACAAAAAGAGGTTTGATGCATTCTTGACATTATTCTATACCAAAACAAAAAACGAAATAGCGCCTTATGAAATTGAGGATTTCCCAAGCCAAAATTTTTATAGAAATATTGGAAGAACCACACGCAAAGGAATAGAGATGGAAGGAAATTGGCAGTTTATTTCATCTGGAAATCTTGCCTTTTCATTTAGCCAAGGACGCTATCTAACTGAAACCAAAAAAGAACTCCCAAACGTTCCACAAAATCAATTTACTGCGAATTGGCAACAACAATTTGGAAAAACGAAACTCTCCTTTCATGCAAGACATATTGGAAAACGATTTGCAAACAGTGAAAACTCGGTGCGAGTACCTCAATTTTGGACATACGATGTAGCCTTACAAAGCAAATGGCATAATGCGCTACTTACACTCGGCATAAATAATATTACGAATACGTATTTTTTTGACAACATTCGTATTAATGCCTTTGGCGGACGTTACTTTGAACCTGCTGCCACAAGGCAGGCATTTATTAAAGTTGTTATCTCTATTTAAATTTAGATATCTTGAACAAAATTTAGTTTAAAATGAAAACCCTCTTTCCTACTCTTTTATTGGTAATGCTTACTCAAGTTTCTTGTGCTCAAGTCGAAAATACACCTCCCCTAAAAACAACCACTTCAAAAAACTACACATTAGAGCTTGTCGTTCCTGATGTAGAAATTCCGTGGGGCATGGTGTTTTTACCCAACGGCAGTTTACTTTACACCGAAAAAGAAGGGAAACTTATTCATTTTCAATATGGGAAAAAGAATGAGATTTCAGGACTACCTACTACGTATGTTCGCGGGCAAGGTGGCTTGATGGGCTTGGCACTTCATCCAGATTTTGAGCAAAACAATCGTATTTATTTTGCCATGGCAACACCAAATGAAGATGCCTCTGGCGGAAATACAGGAATTTACGCGGCAACACTTTTAGGAAATGCACTTAAAGTTGTAAAGATGCTGTACAAAGCTGAGCCAAACACTAAAAAGGGACAGCATTTTGGATCTAGAATTGTGTTTGACAAAGACGGATACCTATTCTTTTCTGTGGGAGACAGAGGAAATCGTAACGAGAACCCACAAGACATTACACGCGATAACGGTAAAATTTACCGCCTAAATGATGATGGTAGCATTCCGAAAGACAATCCGTTTGTTGGAGTTGAAGGAGCAAAAGAAGCCATTTATTCCTTTGGGCATCGCAACCCACAAGGACTAACGCTTCACCCCGAAACTGGTGCTGTATGGGAACATGAACACGGACCTCGTGGCGGCGATGAAATAAACATCATTGAAGCGGGAAAAAACTACGGTTGGCCAAAAATCACGTATGGAAAAAACTATTCAGGAACGTCGATTACAAAAAATCGCTCACTTCCTGGCATGGAACAACCCTTTTACTATTGGGTGCCTTCTATTGCAGCCTCAGGAATGGCGTTTATCACAAGCAACAAATATCCCGAGTGGAAAGGTAATTTACTTGTAGGCTCATTGAAAAAAATCTACTTGGAGCGGCTTATTATTCGAAACGACAAAGTAGTAGCACGTGAAAAAATTGCCGATGAGATTGGTAGGGTTCGTGATGTGATTATGGGGCCATGTGGATACATTCATATTGCGGTAGAGTACGAGGGGATTTATCGTATTAAACCTAAAAACTAAAAAAACGGCTCCGAAGAGCCGTTTTGGATTAAAATAAACTTGGGTTTATTTTTTGTCTTCTGCAAGCATTGCTGCAGCGTGACCTTGGTTGTGAGCTAATGCTACAATAATTTTATCGTCCATAATTTC
>CATAMV010000029.1 GCA_949487855.1 Bacteroidota bacterium | reverse complement strand
ATTTGAAAGTATTTATCCATACCCCCTACCATTAGCAGTTGCTTAAAGGTTTGTGGCGATTGCGGAAGTGCATAAAATTGCCCTTCATTCATACGTGAAGGCACTACAAAATCGCGCGCGCCTTCAGGTGTAGATTTTATCAAATAAGGCGTTTCAACTTCTACAAAAGCGTGCTCTGCCAAAAAGTTACGTACCAAAAGCGCCACTTTAGAACGAAACAATAAACTCTGCTGAACAGGAGTCCGACGAATGTCCAAGTAGCGGTATTTCATACGTAAATCTTCACCGCCGTCTGTGTTGTCTTCAATGGTAAAGGGCGGCGTTTGCGCTGGACTCAACACATCAATTGAAGTAACTAAAACCTCAATATCACCTGTTGGCATGTTTGGATTTTTCGCTTCGCGATCTAATACAGTTCCATAAACTTGAATTACGGTTTCCCGTCCAATGCGCTTAGCCATTTCCAGCAGTTTGGGATCAGAACGCTCTTCGTCTAAGACCAACTGGGTAATCCCATAACGATCTCTAATATCGATCCATAACATAAAGCCTTTGTCGCGAGTTTTGGCAACCCAACCCGCAAGTTGAACTTCGGTTCCAATATGTGCTGCCGTTAGTGCTCCGCAGTGATGACTTCTGTACATGGCTAAATATTTTTTCAAAAATAGGGACTAATTCGTGAATTACGACTTAAAACAGAGCCGATTAATCAATCGAAAACTCCTTGTAAACCAACCCCAATGTTAAGCTAATGTTAAGTAATTGTAAATTTTTTGTATATTCGATTAAAATAGAAACCCAAAACTTTAAAATTTTTAATTATGAAAGCACTACTATTATCCCTTTTATTTTGTACAACAACATTTGTTTTTGCACAACAAAAGACCGCTACTAAAATAAGTAAGTTAACCAAAATCACCTTGTTTCACGATAACGGAGAAGTTGCCCAAACAGGATATCATCTGAAAGGAAAAAATCACGGGATGTGGAAATCTTTTGACAAAAATGGCAAACCAGTTACTGTTGGTGAGTACAATAATGGAGAAAAAGTTGGCACTTGGCTTTTTTGGGCAGATGGGCGTATTGCTCAAGTAACCTATCAGGATAATCGAATTGACAATGTCTCCTATTGGGACGCAAGGGCCAATGCTATTGTCGATAAAAGCGTGCTTAATTAAGCTTCCATTTTTTATATCGAATAGATGCTCTTTTGCTTAGAAAAAATGTGACCGGCACGATAACAAGTGTTAGGAACGTAGCAAACGTAAGTCCGAAAATAACGGTCCACGCCAGTGGTCCCCAGAAAATTACATTTTCTCCGCCAAAATAAATCTGCGGATCTCCTGTAGCAAATAGGCTAAAGAAGTTAATGTTTAGCCCAATGGCTAGTGGTATAAGCCCAAGTACGGTGGTAATGGCCGTTAGCAATACAGGTCTGAGTCGTGCTTTTCCACCAGCTACAATGGCATTAAAAATATCTACCCTAGGAAGCAAATCGTCATTTTCGATTCCCAATTCATCTCGTTTTCTGTCAAGCAAAAGTTGGGTATAGTCAAGCAATACGACGCTGTTATTTACTACAATTCCGGCTAGGGAGATAATCCCCATCATGGTCATGATGATTACAAACGTCATGTTAAAGAACACCAATCCGAGCATTACTCCTGTAAAACTCATAAAAATAGAAAACAGGATAATGAGTGGTTTGCTCACGGAGTTAAACTGAAATACCAATAATAACATGATTAGCAGAATAGCAAAGCCAAGTGCGCGAGACAAAAAACGCATATTTTCTTCTTGTTCTGCAATTTCCCCTGTAAAGGCATAGCTTGTACCGGTTGGCATTTCAAATCCTTGCATTTGGGTTTGGATTTGACTTACAATTTCATTGGCGTTGTAACCTGGCAATATCGCGGAATACACCGTAACCACACGTCGTAAATTTTTGTGTTTGATAGCACTATATCCTGCCACATTTTTACGTTCTACTACCGCTGAAATAGGCACATTTTTAATTCTACCAGATGCCATATCACGGAAGGTGATATTTTGATTAAAAAGCGCAGAGGGATTGTATCGATCAGATTCTTGAAAACGCACATTGATGTCGTAGTCTTCGCCATCATTTTTGTAAACGCCAGCTTTTTCGCCAAAGAGTGCACGGCGAAGCTGAAAGCCAATTTGTCCAGCACTTACGCCAAGACTTCCCGCTTTTCGTCTATCAACAACAACCTCCATACTCGGTTTGTTACGGTTAACGTCAACTTTTAACTCCTCAATTCCTGGGATGTTTTCTTTGATGATATAGCTGCGGACATCATTGGCAGCTTGAATCAATTCATTGTAATCTTCACCTGAAATTTCAATATTTACAGGGTAGCCAACGGGAGGTCCATTCGCATCTTTTTCTACCGAAATACTCACCCCCGAAAATTTTCCTCGAAGGGCTTGTTGCACCTCACTTCGAAGTTCTTCGCTTGATAAACCACGGCGGTATTTGTATTCGCGCATGGTGGCTGTGATTTTGCCACGGTGTGGCATTTCGGCTTGCGAGCCGCCATCGGTTTGTGGATTTCCAGCTCCTGATCCCACTTGCGAAACCAACGACTCTACCATAAAGTTTTTGCCGTTGTCCATGTACTTTTCTGTGTTCACGGACCTAATCACAACTTGCTCTATTGCCTTTGTGATAGCATTGGTCTTGACGATGTCTGTTCCTTGCGGATATTCGACGTAAACAATAATTTGACTGGGTTCGTTGTCAGGGAAAAACTCCACTTTTGGACTTGCAATGCCCACCAATACAAAGGAAGTAAACAAAAGCCCGATAGTTCCAAAAACAAACGCATAGGCACGCCATCCGCGCATGGCAAATTGCAAGAGTTTTGCATAGCCACGCTCAAGGTTGTTTAAAAAGAATTGCTGAAACGAATTGGCTAACCCTTTAACAACATAACGATAGAGCCAGAATAAGGCCATAAGCGTTATAAGGAAACTCCCTAATCCACGTGTGGCAGGTGAAATCACGATAAAGAAAATCCCTACCGAAATAAGTATAATACTCAATCGGATAAGTTTTTTTATGGTAAGATTCTTCTCTTCAACGTCCATAAACTTAGATACCAACATGGAGTTGAATAAGAGTGCCACAAACAGCGAAGATCCCAATACAATAGAAAGTGTAATGGGGAAATAAATCATAAACTGCCCCATGATGCCAGGCCAAAATCCTAGCGGAATAAAAGCAGCGACTGTAGTTGCCGTAGAGATGATAATGGGGTACGCAATTTCACTTACCCCTTTTTTGGCGGCCTCAATTCTGCTAAGCCCTTCTTTTTCGATTAGGCGATAAACATTTTCGACCACCACTATGCCGTTATCGACAAGCATACCAAGGCCCATAACCAGTGCAAAAAGCACCATGGTGTTCATGGTGTAGCCTAGTGTTTGTAAAATCACAAACGAAATAAACATGGACATTGGAATGGCAAACCCAACAAAAAGAGCGTTACGAAATCCTAAGAAAAAAGTAAGGACGGTGACCACCAACAATACCCCAAAGAGGATGTTGTTAACCAAATCGTTTACCTGATTTAACGTAAGCGAAGACATATCGTTAGAAATTGTTACAGTAAGGTCTTCTGGGAAGGCATTGGCTTTGGCGTCCAATACAATTTCTCGAATACTTGTAGCAGCTTGAATTAAGTTTTTACCACCTCGTTTTTTAACATCTAGCATTACGGTTGAGGTGCCAAAATCGCGGGCATAACTTGTAGTTTCTTGATCTTTAAAAGAAATTGTTGCGATTTCGCTTAGTGACACGGTTCCCTTTTCGTTTGTCACAACAAATGCTTCCAAATCTTTTGGAGTGCTAATTTCACCTACAATACGAATGCTTCTTCGCTGTCCGCCACTGCGCATACTTCCTGCAGAAACCGTCATGTTTTCGTTCGCAATACTTTGTACCACATCGTTAAAGCTCACTTGCGAAGCCATCATTTTACGTGTATCTACCGCAATTTCAACCTCTTTTTCTTGTGCTCCACGAATGTCAACTGATTTGATTTCATCAAGTCGCTCAATACGTTCCTCTAGGATTTCACCGTACGCTTTCAACCTATCAATAGGGTAATCTCCTTGAATACTTACATTCAAAATGGGCATTTCCTCAGAAAAATTCAGATTAAAAACAGTTGGTTCAAGCTTGGCATTATTAAACGTAGGCCAGTCTTCGGATGCCTTAACGGCATCCACTTCGTCTTTAACTTTTTGCTTTGCTAAATCAACAGGGATATCCTCATCAAACTCAATAGAAACTAGCGAGTAATCATCTTGTGACGTGGAGGTGATTTCCGAAATATTGCTAATTCCCTTAATCCCATCTTCTAAAGGATCCGTAACAAAACGCTCAATGTCTTGTGCTGTGTTTCCAGGGTAGGGTGTGCTTATAAAAATAGTGGTCTCGGTAATTTCTGGGAAATTTTCACGAGGCATCTTAAGGTACGCTGACCCACCTAAAATGAGAAAGATACCCATAAGCACATAGATAATGGTGCTGTTACGAATAGCCCAAACAGAAAGCCCAAACGTTTTATTGGATTTGTTTTCTAAACTCATAATGCGTTAGTAATCTGTACGTTTTCATTCTCTTTTACCAATCGGGCACCCTCGTCAATCACGCGGTCTGATATGCGAAGTCCTTCTAATACTTCAATATTATCGCCCTCAACAAGTCCTGTTTTGACAAAACGTTTTTCTGCCTTGTTGTTTTCATTTACCACATACACATACTGTTCTCCTGAAAAATTTTCAGAAATCACTTCAAGCGGAATCACAATGGTTTTAGGGTTTTGATAATCTACCAAACGCACGGTTGTGATTAGGTTAGGCGCAAGTACAATAGATTTGTCAGCCGCAAGAGAAACTTTAAAGGTTCGATTTCCTGTACTGATATGCGTTCCTTTATGTATCACATTACTTTCGTAAGTATGATCTAAGACAGGAACTTCAACTTTAGCAGTTGTTCCTTTGTTGATATTTGGAAAATAACGTTCAGGCACATCTACTTCCACATACATGCTACTTAAGTTTACCAGTCTTAAAAGTGGATGAACACCTGGAGAAACCAGTTGACCAGTTTCTGTAATGACGTCATCAACACGTCCCGAAAAAGGGGCGTATAACGCGGATTTACTTAATTGTTGCTGTAGCTGCTCATAGCCTTTTTGTTGACTTTGATAAGCGGTTTTTGCTTGTAAGTATTCGATTTCCGAACCGATATTTTGTTTCCACAAGCGTTCTTGACGTTCAAATAAGGTCTTAGCCAAATCCAACTGCACTTTTTGAAGTGCTGCACTTTGTGCCAATCCGCCATCATCAATGGAAACAAGTAAATCTCCCTTTTTTACTTGTTGGCCTTCTTTTACATGAATGGCTTTTACTGCGCCCATAAACTCGGCATTAAGCACTAAATTTTGGTCGGTTTTAACAACCCCTTGTAATACTACTTTGTGCTCAAAAGATGTTTCTTCAACAGCCAAAACAGTAACCAAAGATTTCTTTTTGTTTTTGTCAAATTTGTCAATGGCCTGCATGACTCGGTTTAATTCCGCTTTGATCGTATTGTTTTGGCTTACCAGCTCGGCTTGACGCGCACGCAAACCTGCTATATTTTGTTGGTCAATTAGTGACTGCGTGTTTGGTTTTTCAGATGGACTACATGCCAAAATAAAGCCAAAAATTAGGTTTATTAGGATAATCTTTTTCATTTTTTTGAAGTTACAGGGTTTAGTAAAAGGGATAAAGATGTTTTGGAAACAACGAGTTGTTGCATTGCTGTTAAGTAATTGTTTTGTGCTTCATAAAGTTGGGTTTGTGCTTGTCGCAACGTAAAGCCAGACACCAACCCTTCTTTAAATTTGATTTGGTTTTTTTGTTCTATTGAATTAGCCAAAGCTAAATTGTTAGCGGTGGTTTGTAAGTTTTCTAAATTGAATTGCACCTCATTTCGCAGCCTACTTTCATCTAACAAGAGTTCTTGTGCAACATTAGCAGCTTCATTTTTTGATTGCTCTAAGGCTAGCTTTGCTTGTTGTCTTTTTGCTTGAGATTGAAAACTATCAAATATGGGCAGGCTGAGGTTTAGCCCAAAACTTGCTCTACCAAACCAATTTTGTTCGGGCTGCGTAAATAAAAACTCTTGATTGTATCCATCATATCCACCACTTATAAAAGCCGATATTCTGGGTAAAGATTTGAAGCGTTCAAGTTTAAGCAGTAATTCTTTTGTCCGAATATCGTTTTGTGCCATTTGGAAATCAATATTGTTATTCAGCGTTAGCATATCACTATTTTCACTTTGGTATTGAAGGGCTAGACCTTCAAGTGTACTGCTAAGCGTGAGTGGTGTGTCCAATTCCATACCCATTACATAGCGCAATACGTTTTTAGCCAAAGCAGCCATTTGTTTGGTGTATGTTAATGAAGTCAATAGCGATGAAACAATTAGTTGCAATTGCTGTACGTTTTCTTCTTCGGTCAGGCCATTTTCATAAATGACTTTTATCTCATTAAGATTTTGCTGTGCTGCTTCAAGATTTTGTTCCAAAACAGTTATTTGTGCTTTAGCCAAAAGTGTATTTATATACGCATCTACGGTTGCTTGCCTTATAACCTGTTCTGTTTTGGTATATGCTTGTTCAGAGATGCGCAAATAAACTTCAGAAGCTTGTAATCCTACCAAATACGAACCATCAAAAATGAGTTGCTCCAAACGCAATCCAGCGTTTGCACTCTGCGTAGTACCAAAAAGTAATTCAGCAAACTCACCAGGTTGCCCACCAAAAGATTCAGCAGGAACTACAGTGGTAGCTTGTTTTAGGGCATTCATATAGCCAGCCGATAAGGATACTTGTGGCAGTCCAATAGCTATGGTTTCCCAACGCTTTTGTTTTGCTATTTGAATATCCTTACTTGAGTTTTGGAGTGTGCGATTGTTTGTTTTTGCCAGTTGTATGGCACCGTCTAAGTCTAACTGTTGTGCAGGAAGAAAAGGAGCGCATATAAGCAATAGAAAAAGATGGAGTCTAGTCATGTGTATGGTTGTCAAAAGAGTTAAAAAGTTCCATTCCCGCTTCGGTACAAATTGCACGAACGTGGTATTCTAAATAATCAGTCATTAATTGACTGTGCTGGAAGATGTCTGCAGGAAAAAGGTTTTGGTCTTTGATGCCCATCATTCCGTTAAAGTAGAGTCTAGCCGTAAACGGGATGTTTAGGTTTGCACGAAACAACCCCAGCGCAACACCTTTTTCAAGGCTATTGCTCATTTGTTGTACCATAAATGTTAATTGTTTTTCCTTTAGTTCATTAAAAATTTCAGGATAGAATTTTTTTAACTGAAACTGAGGCGAAATCTTTTCATTTTTGATTTTTTGCATCATGCAGAGTTTTATATCATACAACTCCGCAATAGGATTACTCGCATTTTCGCTAATATGAGATATTTCAGCAGTTACATAATCAAAGAAATGAAAAACACACTCCCGAACAAGGATTTGTTTATTTGGGAAATGGGTGTAAAGCGTCTTTTTTGAAATGGCTAATTTTTGTGCAATATCGTCCATGGTAACGCTTTTAAACCCAAGCGTAAGAAACATTTCGGAACAAGAGGAAAGAATTTTTTCCATAGCAAGTTGCAAAGATATAAAGGAAACTTTAAAAACCAAAAAAGTTTCCATAGTTTATAATTTCTTAATATTCGCATTACAAATCCTTGACGTACTTTTACAAAAACTTCTTTTAATGGAATTTTTAACTGCTTACCAAAAACTTGTCGCGGATTCGTTAAAACATTTAAACCAAGGAAAATCGCCAGAAGGGTTGTACCAGCCTATAGACTACCTCTTGGATTTGGGAGGCAAACGATTGCGCCCAGTACTTGTGCTTATGGCTTGTGAGGCTTTTGGAAAAAAGGCTGAAGCCGCACTTCCTGCAGCTCTGGTAGTAGAAGTGTTCCACAACTTTACGCTGATGCACGATGACATCATGGACAAAGCAAGTATGCGAAGAGGCGCACAAACGGTACACGAAAAATGGGACATCAATACCGCCATACTTTCGGGTGATGCTATGTTGGTTCAGGCCTATATTTTTTTGAATGGATACGAATCCAAACTATTTCAATCGCTGACAACACTTTTTAGTAAAACAGCCCTTGAGGTTTGCGAGGGACAACAATATGATGTTGATTTTGAATCTCGCGACGATGTACGTATTGAAGATTATTTAGAAATGATTCGCTTAAAAACAGCCGTTTTGGTGGGTTGCGCCATGCAAATGGGTGCGGCTGTTGGCGGTGCAACAAGCAAAGACGCACAGCAACTTTACCTTTTTGGCGAGCAGCTTGGAATTGCCTTTCAATTGCAAGATGATTATCTGGACACCTTTGGCGAAGCAGCCAGTTTTGGTAAGCGTATTGGCGGTGATATAGCTGAAAACAAAAAGACAGTATTGGTTCATTTAGCCCTTCGTAATAGCACTGAAAATCAGCAAAATGAATTGCAAAAGTGGCTGTCTGAAACGCCTAAAGACGAGACAGAGAAAATAGCTGCTGTAACCAAAATTTTTAAAGAAACAGGAGCCGATGAGGCTACATTATCTCTTGTTCAGCAATACACGCAACAGGCGTTTAATGCGCTTGAAAAAGTAGCACTCAATCTAGAAATGAAGCAACGATTTGTTGCCTTTGGAAATTGGCTAATGCAACGAACGCATTAAACGGCGTACCAGTTGCCACACAAATATACCCACAGGAAAACTTTGCATAATGCGAACTTCTTCTGAAAAAGTCGTTTTTTCGTCCAAAAACCGAAGAATTGTTTTGGGATTATTACGTTGAAACATCCGAGAAAATAAAAAGCTTCCTTTTTGGTTATGTTGTGCTAACACATCCAAGAAAAGTAAATCATACCACCAGAAACGGTTGCGCTTTTCAAAAAGACGCATATCACATTCATCACTTAAAAAAGCCACAAGTTCGGTAGCTTTTCGCTCAATAAATTTAAACGTAAAACCTGTACTTGCTTTTGTCCACCCTCCAGCCGAACCTATATGTAAAACTCGCTTGCTGTTCTGTTTTGAAAAGGGGTAGCAGGTCATGGGAATACTACCTTGTTCTGTTTCTGTGATGCTGTAGTTTCGGATATTTTTATGGGTTAAGTACTGCCGAATTTCACGCTCATATTCGGCATAATTCAACAGGTTTTTGGAGAACAAGGTGTACTCAATCAAGGCTTCATTATTGCTAAGCGGTAAAACATACATAAAACGTGTATTGCCTTTTTGGGCTACGCTAAAATCCATGAAAGTAGCTGTGTTTGGGTCAAAGCAGTCTTCTTTTGTTTTGATAAACCAACCCACAAAATGTTGTTGCAAAACAGGGAATTTGGATTGTTGCTGCGCTGTATTCCAATCAAAAACACTATTAAAATAATAGGTGCTTGCATAGCTGTTTTTAGCAGTTGAAACATGAACTACTTCACCTTTAGTTTCAAAAGATTTTACTTTTTCAAACTTCAAATCGATGTTCTTGTTTTTTCTAACGAGTTCATGAACGTGGCTGTAAAAGGCATTACTTCGAATCATTTTATACGCATAAGGCAATATAGATTCTTGTAGTGCAGCAGTATTAGAAGAAAACGTTATGTTATCCCATTGACATCGTACAAACGGTTGCCAATAATCTTTGGATTTTTCTTCCCAGAAACACCAAGTACGGTCGTTGGTTTTATTGCTGTCTTCTTCTAAAATAAGGATAGACTTATTTTTAAAACGCTCATGCTGTTGCATTTGCTTAACAATTTGCAAGGTTGATGCGCCAGCTCCTGCAAAAATATAATCGTAATCCGCTTTATTTTTCACCTTTCCAAACCTACAAAAATCATCGTAAAAACGGAATAATTATATTTGCCATTATGTTTGACTCAATTCTTCATTTTTTTGAAAACACGCCGCCAGTGCTTGGCGCGCTTTATGCAACGCTATTTACATGGGGATTAACCGCTCTTGGCGCATCTTTTGTGTTCTTGTTTAAAGCCATGAACCGCGCTGTTTTGGACGGCATGTTAGGGTTCACAGGCGGCGTTATGGTAGCTGCAAGTTTTTGGAGTTTACTTGCGCCGGGAATTGACATGAGTCCTGGTGCGGGCTTTATAAAAGTAATTCCTGCAGCTGTTGGGTTTACCCTTGGAGCGCTTTTTATTTTCGGACTTGACAAGATATTACCTCACATCCACATCAATTTTAAGGAGTCTGAAGGGATAAAAACGCCATGGCATCGCACCACACTTATGGTTCTTGCCATTACATTACATAATATCCCAGAAGGACTAGCCGTTGGTGTATTGTTTGGAGGAGTTGCTGCGGGCTTACCCGAGGCTTCCATTGCCGGAGCAGTGGTACTTGCAATTGGTATTGGAATTCAAAATTTCCCTGAGGGAATTGCCGTTTCCATGCCTATGCGCCGTTTGGGACTTAGCAGACGAAAAAGCTTTTTCTACGGACAGGCTTCAGCAATTGTTGAGCCTATTGCAGGGGTAATTGGCGCCGTAGCGGTTACATTTTTCACGCCCATTTTGCCTTATGCACTTGCGTTTGCTGCTGGTGCCATGATTTTTGTGGTGGTAGAAGAAGTGATTCCCGAAACCCAACAAGATAGGTTTACGGATATAGCCACGCTTGGATTTATTGGCGGATTTGTAGTAATGATGACGCTAGACGTTGCACTAGGCGGTTAGTGGCAGCCACAATCTTTACTGGAAGCACAACCCCCTCCACTAACTTTTTTACGCGGGCGAAATCGTTGCACTAAAAAATACAACGCCCACAATACAGCTGCGGTGATGATTAAAGTTTCCATATTAAAAGCTAAAATACTGAAAGGTTATCAATGCGCATACATAGGCTATAACGGTCATTGTGAAAAGTTGAATTGCGGGCCAACGCCAACTGTTTGTTTCTTTTCGGACAATGGCTAACGTACTCATACATTGCATGGCAAAGGCATAAAATACCATAAGCGATAATCCAGATGCTAATGTAAATACGGGACTGCCGTCGGCGTAGGTTTCTGCTGCCATACGTTTTTTTATGGTTTCTTCTTTGTCTTCGCCAACGTTATAAATCGTGGCAAGCGTTCCCACAAAAACCTCACGTGCAGCAAACGAGCTTACAATGGCAATCCCAATTTTCCAATCGTAACCCAAAGGCCGAATTGCAGGCTCAATCCCTTTTCCAATAATCCCCAAATAAGAGTGTTCGAGTTTGTACGCGCTAAGTTGTTGGTTATAAGTTGCGTCAGTAATGGAGACTGATTTGGCTACTTCTTGCGGTGCATTTTTAAATGTTTCACCAGGTCCATTCGACGCCAACACCCACAATAAAATGGAGATGGCTAAAATCACTTTTCCCGCTTCTAAAACAAAAGATTTTGTTTTTTCTACTATGGTAAGCAATACATTTTTAAGTAGTGGAATACGGTAATTTGGCATTTCAACCACAAAATAACTGGTTTGGTTTTGTGGCAGTATTTTATGTAAAACAAATGCCGCAAAGAGCGCCATACCAAAACCGAGTAAATAAAAAATCATAAGTACCAATCCTTGTAGATTTACACCTAAAATACGTTCATCTGGGATTATCAGACTGATTAAAATAAGGTAAACTGGCAACCGAGCAGAACAGGTTGTAAAAGGCGTTACTAAAATAGTAACCAATCGCTCTTTCCAATTTTCGATATTTCGTGTGGCCATAATAGCGGGAATAGCACATGCAGTTCCAGAAATTAGCGGAATGACACTTTTTCCACTGAGTCCAAACCGCCGCATGACGCGATCCATGATAAAGACGACGCGACTCATATATCCTGTTTCTTCCAAAATGGCGATAAACAGAAAAAGCATGGCAATTTGCGGCACAAAAATCACAATTCCCCCAAGCCCAGGAATGATGCCTTCGGCAATTAAATTTGGCGCCATCCACGATGGGATAGATTTTTTTGCCCATTCGCTAAGCTGTACAAAAGAGGCGTCTATAACGTCCATTGGGACGCTGCTCCAATCGTATAATGCTTGAAAAATTGAAAGCAACACCACAAAGAAAATCACAAACCCCCAAACCTTGTGGGTTAGTACGCGGTCTAGTTTTCCGCGCAGATCGGTCGCTTTACGGAAATCTTTTTCGTAGCATTCCTTCAAAACATTATTAATAAACTGATAGCGCTTGATGGTTTCTTTTTGTTGTAATCTTTTTAAGTAGGACGGGGTTCGCATATGATCGGCATTTTCTGCCTCCATTTTTTTACGCTCCACTTTAGCAAAATTCACATCTTGGGTAATCACCAACCACAATTTGTATAGCGATTGATTGCTAAACGTACGTTCCAAAGCCTCAAAATAATCGTGATCGATTTGCTTTACATCCAAACACGCTTGGGTGGAAAGGGTTTTGTATGCAGCAATATATTCTTTGACCACATCTATCCCTTCATTTTTTCGTGCGCTAACGAGTGCTACTTTGGTATGAAGCAACTGCTCCATTTTGTGAGTATCGATGATAATCCCTTTACGGCGCATTCGGTCCGACATATTAATGACCAAAATAGTGGGGATATTTAAATCCTTAATTTGGGTAAATAGCAGTAGGTTTCGCTTTAGGTTTTCAACATCTGAAACCACAACAGCTACGTCTGGAAAGTCTTTATCGTTTTTATTGAGCAACAGTTCAACCACCACGTTTTCGTCAAGCGACGAGGCGTTTAGGCTGTAGGTTCCTGGTAAATCCAAGATACGCGCTTTGACGCCTCTTGGTAGTCGGCAAACACCTTGCCTTTTTTCTACTGTAATACCGGGATAGTTTCCTGTTTTTTGATTTAGCCCAGTGAGGTGATTAAACACAGATGACTTCCCTGTGTTGGGATTTCCAATTAACGCAACGTTGATGTTTTTACTCACCTTTTTTTCGAATAAAGATACGTGCGGCTGTCTCACGACGAATGGCTAAATGCGATCCGGAGATATTGAGATATAAAGGATCTTTGTTGGGCGCAAGCTGAAGCAACCCCACTTCATTTCCAGGAAGACACCCCATTTCTACTAATTTCATGGGCAGCTGTTCCACATCAAAAGAATCAATGATGGCGGTTTCTCCAACTTTTAAATCGGCTAGGGTTAAATTCATTTATTTAGACCAATTTTAAAGAGCAAATGTACGTTAAAGTGCGTAACATTTTTATGGCGATTGTCATTTTTCTGAAACCAACAGTTCAATGTCATGAAGGATGTTGTCCATTGCTTCTAGTTGGGTTCCGTCATAAAAACCACGAATGCGTTTTTGTTTGTCAACAAGTACAAAATTTTCAGTGTGAATCATGTCGTAAGGGCCGCCATCTCCATCGTCTTTTACCACCAAATACGACTTACGCGCCAACTCATAAATTTCTTTTTTCTTGCCTGTAACCAAGTTCCAACGCGCGTCATCCACCTTGTTTTTTAGCGCATAGCGCTTTAGTTGCGCCACCGAGTCAATTTGAGGTGTTACACTAAATGAAAGCAGTTTCACATCTGGAAGATCGACTAACACTTCTTGCAGTGTATGCATATTTTTAGTCATGATGGGGCAGATGCTCGGGCAGGTTGTAAAAAAGAAATCGGCAACATAAATGGAGTTGTCATAGTCTTTTTCGGTAACCGTTTCTCCATTTTGATTGGTCATGGAAAAAGGCGCAATGGTGTGGTATTTTTTTACAAACTGGATGCTTTCATCGACCAGTTCTGGCGTTACCATAGCAGGTTGATATACTGGGAGCACCTCTTTTGGCTTTAAGGCAATATAAAACAACCCAACAATGATGATGGAAAGCACCAATAACACCAAAGCTAGTTTCCGAAAACGACGAAAGAACGTACCCAATTCCATAGCACAAAGATACAACCTATACCGTTTTATAGGTCGTTCAAATCACGTACATTTGACATCTAAATTTTTCCCATGGAACTTTTTCTTATAAAAGGCGGACAGCTAATTCTAAGTTTATCTCTACTCATTGTACTTCACGAATTGGGGCATTTTATCCCTGCCAAGCTATTTAAAACACGTGTTGAAAAGTTTTACCTCTTTTTCGATGTGAAATTTTCGTTGTTTAAAAAGAAAATTGGCGAGACCGTTTACGGAATTGGCTGGTTGCCATTGGGGGGATATGTGAAAATATCTGGGATGATAGACGAAAGCATGGACACCGAGCAAATGGCCCAACCGGCACAACCATGGGAGTTTAGAGCAAAACCTACATGGCAACGCCTTATTATCATGCTTGGTGGGGTTACCGTTAATTTGGTTCTTGGATTTCTGATTTACATGGCCGTCATGTTTGTTTGGGGCAAAACCGTGATTACAAACGAGGCTTTAACGTATGGTTTAGACCCTACACCACAAGCGCAGGCTATAGGTTTTGAACAAGGAGATCACGTTTTAAATGTTGATGGCGTAACGCTTGATGCCGCTATGGACGTTAACAAATGGCTTTTTTTACGTGATGCAAAAACCGTTACGGTTTCGCATGCAAATGGAACCGAAGAAACAATTTCAGTTCCTGAAGGATTTGGCAAGCAACTTTTTGCTTCAGGGGAGATATTCCCACTTATTCCGTACATGCCTGCCATTATTGAGGAAGTAACCGAAAACTCCGCCGCCGAAGCTGCTGGAATTTTAGTTAACGATCGCATTATTGGTGTAAACGGTGCCGCTATTACTTCGATGCGTCAAGTGCAAAACGCAATAGAAACACGTGAAGGCGAATCTGTTGTATTGTCTATTTTACGCGAAGGCGAAACCCAACAAATAACGACTGCAGTTGCCGAAGATGAGGTTTTGGGAATATATCTTAAAGATACGTTTCCACAAACAACGGATGTTACCTATACGGCTGCGGAAAGCATCAAACAAGGGTTTGATTACGGCTACTGGACGCTTTACGACTATGTAGCGGGGTTTAAATTTATTTTCACCAAAAAAGGAGCCAGTCAATTAGGTGGTTTTGGCACCATTGCAAGTTTGTTTCCTGCAAAGTGGGACTGGCGCACATTTTGGGAGCGTACGGCTTTTATATCCATTATTTTAGCCTTTATGAACGTATTGCCTATTCCAGCTTTAGACGGCGGGCATGTGGTGTTTTTGACCTATGAAATGCTCACGGGTCGTAAGCCACATCAAAAAATATTAGAATATGCTCAAATGGTTGGTATCATTTTATTGCTTGGTTTGTTTGTTTATGCCAACGGGAATGATATTTACCGATTTATCATGAATTGATTTTCTTATTAAAGTCATTTGATAGCAAGTAAATAAAAATTATATTTGCGCACATTTTCCTCCTTAGCTCAGTTGGTTAGAGCATCTGACTGTTAATCAGAGGGTCCTTGGTTCGAGTCCAAGAGGGGGAGCTGGTAGTAACCGCTACATCACACACTTCTAACCAAAGCCCACCCTATAAGGTGGGTTTTTTCTTTAGACGACTTAGCAAAGAACTTGATGTAAAGCTACTAATTCTTGGCAACTATTTGGCAACTGCTAGTTTTTTGGTTTAAATAACAAATAAAGTATTATGCCATAAAT
>CATAMV010000028.1 GCA_949487855.1 Bacteroidota bacterium | reverse complement strand
AGTCGAGTGTCTTCATCAATGCTCAACTCTTTGGCATATGTCAAGAATGTTTTTCTCGCATTCTTCATTGTCATTCCGTACTTGCGTAATCTCCTTGTGTGTAATGCCCACCTGCTATTGTGCTTCTTGTAGTCTTGTGTAGGATTGTAATCAAATATTTTTAAGCTATCATTTACATCTGCTACTATATCTCTTCTGTTGTGGTGTGTTTTAACCACGCTCATTTTTAGCATATCAATCAATGGCTCTGTTATCATATTATCTATGTGAATATACATATCCTCATTTTCTGTATGCTGACTTTTAGAGCGTGGATGCTCTATAAATATTTCATTCTTAATCCTTTTTAGTGCAGTAGGTACATCAAGATTTGCCTCTGTCATTTTCACTATGTCAGCAGGGTATAAGCCACGCATACAAAACTCTAATAACCAAAACCCAACACTTTGCCATTGAGATATGTTTTTAGCTTCTTTTATTGCTTGTTCTACTATTTCAGGAGTAACAGTTTTTTTGTCTTTTCTTTTCACTCCTCCTTTACCAGACGTAAATTCTTTTGGTCTTCTTGGTATTTCCTGTATAACACCCTCATCGTATGCCTGTTTTAACACAGAACCAATAGCAATAGAGTAGGACTTAATACTGTTTTTTGACAATCCTTTAGCAACTAATTTTTCCCATAATTCATAGTAGAAGTTTCTGTTTATTTCCTTGAACTGTAACTCCCCTCTAATACCCATATGCCCTTTGATAATATTTAGCTTTTGGGATACATCAGTAAATGACACATCTGTCATCCTACGCTTTAGTACGGTGCTAACAAAGGCATCTAAGCTACTGTAATCAGTTACTCCCTCCATATAATTAGCAACATTACGGATGGTAAATTGACCCTCTTCCCATTTAGCCATACAATACTCTTTACGCTCCTTGTATTTTTTCAATGCCCTATTAACTGAGGCAAATTCTATATGTTGGTTTGTTACTCGCTCGTCTTTTTTATCCCAATATTCCTTGTAGATGTTTATTGGTGTAGAAAACTTTATTGGTGCAACATTTCTGCCATTTGATACCCTAATTCTGATGTTATTTCTACCATCCGTATTTTGTCTGCTATTTATTTCAAAAGCTATTCTCATAGTATGTTTATTTCACGTGTACAACACGTTTTAATAGTGTGTGCAACATTGTGTACAACAAATATATGAAAATATCTATACAAGCTACATCTTACTAACAGATAGTAAGGCTTGCTTATTACGTTAAAAGTAGTTATGTGATGTTTGAGCCGTAATAAGATGCGCTATTCAGTTGCGCCACGAGGCCTTTTGCGGGTGCAAATATATCTTATTTTACCTATGCAGCAAAACTAAATCGCACGCATTGTTACATAAGCACGCCATGCAATGAGTAACAGCTGCCCTTTTGAAGCTTTAGCCAAATCCACCTGCTTTTTTGTCAAACTGGGCAAGAATAGTTTATTGCATTTTGCCAAAAACTGAAAACCTTTTTTTTGCATATCGCAAAGGTACAAAACCTTCTGCTCCGTATCTTCGCCACAAAACATGAATACGCTACTACTTATTGGAGGTCTTGCGTTACTGCTTTTAGGTGGCGAATGGTTACTGCGTGCCGCTGTGGCAACTGCCGCACGCTGGCAGGTTCCTAAAGTAGTGGTAGGGATGACCATTGTGTCTTTTGCAACCTCTTTGCCCGAACTCATTACCAGTGTTCGTGCAGCGCTAGAAGGCTATCCCGATTTGTCGTTGAGTAATGTGGTGGGATCAAATATTGCAAATCTTGGATTTGTACTTGGGACTATTCTGCTTTTTGGTCGCATTCAAGTACAAAAAAGTTTTTACCAATTTGATTGGCCTTTAGTTTTTGGCGTTTCGCTACTGCTGCTTTTTTTGCTTTATGATTGGAAAATTACCCAATCTGAAGGGATTGTCTTGCTTCTTGTTCTTGTGGCGGTAATGACATATTTGATTAAATTTCAGCCAACAGTAGTAGTTTATGAAATCCCCGACAAAGCTCCATTCAAATCATGGGGTTGGATTCTGTTTTTTATGGCGCTTGGTTCGTTAGGGCTTGCATTTGGATCGCAATGGTTGGTACAGGGCGCCGTAGGCTTGGCACGCGCGTATGATGTTAGCGAACGCATCATTGGAATTACATTAGTTTCCATAGGTACAAGTTTACCTGAATTAGTAGCCTCTGGAATGGCAATTGCCAAAAAGGAACAGGGCATTTCAATAGGGAACTTAATTGGCTCTAACTTATTTAATATACTTACCGTATTGGGTATTACGGCGGTTATTCATCCGCTGCGAATAGGAGATGCACAACTTTTGGCATTTGATATTTGGGTGATGATTGGCTTTGCGGTAATCTTGCTGCCACTGGTATTATTTTCCAAAAGCTTACAGCTTTCATGGCGACAAGGTCTTGTCTTGGTAATCTGTTATGTGGCTTATATGGTACAGACTTTGGCGTAAAAAAAACCTGCTTTTCAAAATGTTTGAAAAACAGGTTTTTGTGTTTGATTAAAATCAGGTAGACTATACGTCAGCTGATTTTACGGTTTTGATAATACGTGCTGCAATTTTGTACGGATCTCCGTTTGAAGCTGGACGACGGTCTTCCAACCATCCTTTCCAACCTTTTTCAACCGTCATAATTGGAATACGAATAGACGCTCCACGGTCAGATACTCCGAAACTAAACTCGTGGATAGACTGTGTTTCGTGATCTCCTGTAAGACGTTGATCGTTATACGCACCATATACCTCAATGTGTTCTTTTACTACCGGGCGGAAAGCTTCACAAATTTTCTCATACGTTTCTTTAGAACCACAAGTTCTGAGGATTGAGTTAGAGAAGTTTGCGTGCATACCTGAACCGTTCCAGTCTGTAGCACCAAGTGGTTTTGGGTGGTAGTCAATAGCTAAGCCATAGTCTTCAGCCAAACGCTCTAAAATATAACGCGCAATCCAAATTTGGTCTCCTGCCTCAGCAGCACCTTTAGCGAAAATTTGGAATTCCCATTGTCCTGGCGCAACCTCACCATTTGTACCTTCAACGTTTAGTCCTGCTTCAAGACATATGTCTAAGTGACGGTCCATAATTTCACGACCAAAAGAGTTTTTAGCACCTACTGAACAGTAAAATTGTCCTTGTGGTGTTTGATCTTTTGGGAAACCTAATGGAAGGTTTGTTTCTGGGTCCCATAGGAAATATTCTTGTTCAAATCCAAACCAAAAATCATCGTCGTCATCCTCAATGGTAGCACGGCCGTTAGATTCGTGCGCAGAACCATCTGCATTAAGCACCTCAGTCATTACTAGGTATGCGTTTTTACGTTCTGGATCTGGATAAATAGCAACCGGCTTTAACAAGCAGTCAGAAGAACCTCCCTCAGCTTGTAGGGTTGAACTACCGTCAAAAGACCACATATCAACATCGGCTAATTTTCCAGAAAAGTCGCTAACAACTTTTGTTTTACTTCGTAGGTTGGCAGTCGGCTTATATCCGTCCAACCAAATGTATTCAAGTTTTGATTTATTCATGATTTCTTAAAAATGTTTAACAAAAATAAAATTTTATGTCACCCTACTACATTTATGGGTCTTTTTTTATAAACAATCCACATGTTTTTGCAAGACCCCTAATTTCAGAGTGTGTTTATTGTTAATATTAAAATAATTCATTTGTAAATACACAAAACCAAAATACAGTTTCTTAAAATATAGTCCTTAGATTTAGCGTATATTTGTTTTTAACCTTAATAAATTATAACAATGAACAAACTGCGTTTTCAAGCCATCCAGGACGCGGTAAGCCGTCCCCAAAAAGCATTTCACTCCGACCAAAAAAAATCTACTCTTTTTGCTAGCCATGTGTTTACTAAAAAAGCCATGCGCACATTTCTTACAAAACAAGCGTTTAATGAGATAAACGAAGCTATTGAAAAGGGTACTAAAATTAACCGATCTGTTGCAGACCACGTAGCCGCTTCAATGAAGGATTGGGCTATCACAATGGGGGCCACGCATTACACACACTGGTTTCAACCCTTAACAGGTGCCACAGCCGAAAAGCACGATGCCTTTTTTGACATCGATTCTAACGGAGATAGCTTAGAATACTTTGATGGATCACAATTGGTACAACAAGAGCCCGATGCCTCCAGCTTTCCAAGTGGAGGTATTCGCAACACGTTTGAAGCCAGAGGTTATACGGCTTGGGATCCTTCATCCCCTGCATTTATTTATGGATCTACGCTCTGTATCCCGACTATTTTTGTGTCCTACACTGGACAAGCCTTAGATAACAAAACACCATTGCTCCGGGCACTAAATGCTATTGACGATGCAGCCACGCAAGTAGCCAAATTTTTTGATAAATCTGTTACGCACGTGCAAGCTACGCTTGGTTGGGAACAAGAATATTTTTTGGTAGATAAGGCCTTAGCTGCATCACGCCCAGATATTATGTTGTCGGGAAGGACATTGGTTGGACATGCGCCTCCAAAAGGACAACAATTAGACGATCACTATTTTGGTTCTATCCCCACCCGTGCGATTAATTTTATGCGGGAGTTAGAACACGAATGCATGCTTTTGGGTATTCCAGTTAAAACCCGCCACAACGAAGTTGCACCCAACCAGTTTGAACTAGCACCCATTTTTGAAGAAGCCAATTTGGCCGTGGATCATAATGCTTTGCTAATGGATATCATGGGTAAAATTGCAAGCAAACATCAATTCAAGGTATTGCTGCACGAAAAACCTTTTTCAGGAATTAATGGTTCTGGGAAACACAACAATTGGTCGCTGCAAACAAACACAGGTGTAAACCTGCTCAGTCCTGGCAAAACACCCATGAGCAACTTACAATTTCTAACTTTTTTTGTAACAGCTATCAAAGCGGTACAGAATTATGAATCGCTTATTCGCTCTTCTGTTGCTAGCGCAGGAAATGACCATCGACTGGGAGCAAACGAAGCACCTCCAGCAATTATCTCGGTATTTATTGGATCACAGCTTTCAGCAGTGTTAGACAACTTGGAACATGTGTCCAAAGGAAAACTTTCTCCGCAAGAGAAAACGGATCTGAAACTTAATGTTATAGGTAAAATTCCAGATGTACTTTTAGATAATACAGACAGAAACCGAACTTCGCCATTTGCGTTTACAGGAAATAAATTTGAATTCCGTGCCGTTGGGTCAAGCCAAAACTGCGCTATCCCCATGACGGTTTTAAACACCGTAGTTGCCAAACAGCTTATCGATTTTAAGAAAGAAGTGGATGGGCTGATTAAGTCCAAGAAACTTAAAAAAGACGATGCTATTTTTAATGTCCTCCGTGAATACATCAAGACAACCAAAAACATTCTATTCGATGGCGATGGTTACAGCCTTTCTTGGCAAAAAGAAGCAGCACGTAGGGGATTGTCAAACCTTAAAAAAACTCCCGAAGCACTTTCTGCTCGTATGCAAGAAAACATTATTGAATTGTTTGATCAGATGGAAGTAATGAATCCAATTGAACAAAAAGCCCGTTATGAAATTCAGTTAGAGCAGTACATACAACGTATTGAAATCGAAAGTCTTGTACTTGAAAATATGTCAAAAAATCAAATCCTTCCAACCGCGTTTAAGTATCAGCATATGCTAATTGAAAACGTAAGTGGACTCAAACAAATTTATGGTGAGAGCTTTGCCAAACACGCACCTGTTGCCATGGAGACTATTGAGAAAATAAGCGCATTAACCGATACACTTACATCGTCCTGTGCAGCTTTAGCAAAAGCAAGAATCAAAGCAAACAGTATGAGTAAAATTGAAGATAGCGCACAGATGTATGCCAATAATGTACTTCCTGTTTTTGATAAAATTAGAGAAGCTGCAGACGGCCTCGAACTAATTGTTGACGATTCAACTTGGCCCCTCGCAAAATATCGCGAATTATTATTTTTACGTTAATTATGCCAAAAAACCTTTCTAACGAGCGCTACCAAATGCGTGGCGTTTCTGCTGATAAAGAAGACGTCCACGCGGCCATAAAACACATTGATAAAGGGCTATTTCCAAAAGCATTTTGTAAGATAGTCCCAGACTACCTCACAAATGATGCGGATTATTGCCTCGTTATGCATGCCGATGGTGCAGGTACAAAATCGTCTTTGGCCTATATGTATTGGAAAAAAACGGGTGACTTGTCCGTTTGGAAAGGCATTGCACAAGACGCCCTTATCATGAATCTTGACGATTTACTTTGCGTAGGTGCTGTGGATGAAATTCTAATTTCCTCAACCATTGGTCGAAACAAAAACCTAATCCCTGGCGAAGTAATAAAAGCTTTGATTGAAGGCACACAAGAACTGGTTGACGAGTTGAACACTCATGGTATGAAATTAACTTTAACTGGAGGTGAAACGGCTGATGTTGGCGATTTGGTGCGTACCATAATTGTTGATTCAACGGTTACGGCACGATTAAAACGCAATGCGGTTATTGACAATGCTAATATCCAATCGGGGGATGTGATTGTTGGCCTTGCTTCTTATGGTAAAGCTACCTACGAGGGTGAATACAATGGCGGCATGGGAAGTAATGGACTTACTTCGGCAAGACATGATGTGTTTCACAAATCCTTAGCTGCTGAATTTCCAGAAAGTTTTGACCCTGTGGTTCCAGATTCGCTTGTGTATTCAGGAACCAAAAAACTTCAAGATACTGTTGATGGTGTACCGTTGAATGCTGGAAAGTTGGTACTTTCCCCAACAAGAACGTATGCGCCTGTAATGAAGGCTGTTCTTGAAAAAATTGGCAATGCAGCCATTCACGGTGCGGTGCACTGTAGTGGGGGAGCGCAAACAAAAGTATTGCACTTTATTGATAATGGACATATCATTAAAGACAATATGTTCCCTATACCCCCTTTATTTGAGATGATTCAAACCGAATCAAAAACAGACTGGCGTGAAATGTACAAGGTGTTTAATATGGGGCACCGTCTTGAATTATATGTTGCTCCTGAACATGCTTCGCAAATTATTGACGTGGCAAATTCCTTTAATATCGAGGCTCAAATTATTGGTCGGGTGGAAGAAAGTTCTACAAAAAAACTTACCTTAACAACCTCAAACGGAACTTTTGAATATGCGTAAATTAATTTGTTTTTCTTTTTTGTTCTTATCCGTTTATGGATTTTCTCAAGAGGAGGATTTATTCAACCTTTTAGATAATGCAACTGAAGAAACGCAACTGCTTCCTCAGCGTATGGTGTTTACACAAAAAATGCTTTGGGGAGAAAAAGGACTTTTTCGCGTTACAGGCATTGCACCCCTCACAATGGAACAGCGCCAGAAGGAGCTTAAGTTGCGCCGTGTTATGCTTACTACACATCAAGTTTTGGGGTATGCAACGCTTGCTGCTATGGTAGCACAAGGAATTATTGGTGGGAAATTATACAACGGAGATTATGAGCTTTATGAGTTACATAAAAACATGGCAGATGTAGTTAACATTGGATACTTTGCTACAGCAGGATTATCATTGTTTACGCCACCCCCACTTATCAACAAAAAAATAAAGGGTTTTTCTTCTATAAAAGCCCACAAAACCTTAGCTACCATTCATTTTTCGGCTATGGTGGTTACCAATATCTATAAAGATAAAAATAAAGAAGTACATAAAACCGCTGCCTACACAGCCTTTGGGAGTTATGCAATGGCAGTTTTAGTATTTAAATTTTAAATGAATAAGTTTCTTTTTTTACTGCTTTTTGTTCCTGCGTTGCTTTTCGGGCAGCAACTTCGGGTTGACACTTCAAACTCATACATTACTTATGAGGCTTCGCATCCTGTACACGATTGGTCCGGAACGTCAGACGCTGTCCAAGGCGTTGTAATTATCGAAAATGACATACCTAATCGTATGGCCATTGCTGCTGCTGTTTCTTCCTTTAATTCAAAAAACAGTAACCGCGATTCACATGCACTTGAAGTTTTAGACGCATTACTTTTTCCAAAAGTCTCATTTTATTCTGAAGAAATGGATTTGGATAAAGATTCACTTAGCCTCAATGGTGAATTGAAATTTCACGGTGTTTCAGTTCCTTTGGAAACAGTCGCGTCATGGACTAAGGTGGAAGATGCCTATATTCTTGAAGGCGAATTTAACGTACAGCCTTCAAAATTCGACATCAAGCTTCCTTCATTTATGCTTGTAAAAATGCGGGACAACATGCTTGTTCGCTTTCGCTTGGAGTTGCTTACCTTTGTGCCTTAGCATATGTTACAAGAAAAACTACAAATTGTTAAGCAGCGTTTTGATGAAGTCGCTGACCTTATCATCCAACCCGATATTATAGCTGACCAAAAGCGCTATGTGGCCCTAAACATGGAATACAAAGATTTGAATGCGCTTATGGAAAAGCGTTCGGAGTATCTTAGTTTATTAGATAATAAGAACGAAGCACAAGCACTTATTTTTGAGGAAAAAGATCCCGAGATGTTAGCCATGGCAAAAGAGGAGCTGGAAGAAGCAAGCAAGAAATTAGATGTATTGGAGGACGAAATCCGCTTTATGCTTATTCCCAAAGATCCAGAGGATGCCAAAAATGTAATGATGGAACTTCGTGCCGGAACTGGAGGCGACGAGGCAAGTATCTTTGCGGGCGATTTGTATCGTATGTACACCAAGTATTGTGAAAGCAAGGGCTGGAAAGTTAGTGTTGTGGATATGAGCGAGGGGACTTCAGGTGGCTTTAAAGAGGTCATTGTTGAGGTTAGTGGCGAAAATGTTTACGGAACCCTAAAGTTTGAATCTGGTGTGCATCGTGTTCAGCGTGTGCCACAAACCGAAACCCAAGGACGTGTCCACACCTCTGCGGCTACTGTAATGGTGCTGCCAGAAGCAGAAGAATTTGATATTGAGTTAGATATGTCTGAAATTCGAATTGAGCGCACCACGTCAACTGGGCCTGGTGGACAATCGGTAAATACGACTTATTCTGCTATAAAGCTTCACCACGAGCCAACAGGAATGATTGTGAGTTGTCAAGATCAGAAATCATCACATAAAAATTTAGAAAAGGCACTAAAAGTACTTCGCTCTAGATTATATGATATGGAGCTTGCTAAAAAGCAAGCAGCAGACTCTGAAAAGCGAAAAAGCATGGTGTCTTCGGGAGATAGATCTGCAAAGATCAGAACCTACAACTACCCGCAGGGACGTGTAACCGATCACCGTATCGGGCTAACGCTTTATGATTTGCAAAACATTATCAATGGCGATATTCAAAAGCTCATTGATGAAATGCAATTGCATCAGAATACTGAAAAACTTAAATTTTCAGACGAGTTATTATAGCATGACAACGCAATCAATTTTTGAGCAAATACAACTTAAAAAGTCTTTTTTGTGCCTAGGCTTAGACCCCGATTTGGACAAAATGCCACCGCATTTGGTTGCTTCAAGCAATGAACCACTATTTGATTTCTGCAAGACCATAGTTGACCACGTACAACATCTTTGTGTGGCTGTAAAAATTAACACGGCTTTTTTTGAGGCATACGGTATAGCAGGTTTTGCTGCGCTGAAAAAAACGATAGATTACATTAAATCACATTACCCTGAATTGTTCACTATAGCAGATGCGAAACGTGGCGATATAGGAAATACTTCGTTACGTTACGCCAAAGCTTTTTTTGAAGCGATGCCCTTTGACGCCATTACCATTGCACCCTATATGGGCAAAGACTCTGTCGAACCATTTTTAACATATCCAGATAAACATGCTGTTTTATTGGCTCTCACTTCAAATGAAGGAGCTACGGATTTTCAGTTAAAAATGAATGGCAAACAAGCGCTTTATATGGAAGTCTTAAGTCAGTCGCAAAGTTGGCATAATGCATCACAACTGATGTATGTGGTAGGCGCAACAAAGGCAGCACACCTTAACGAAGTTAGAAAATTAGTTCCCGACTCGTTTTTATTGGTGCCAGGAGTAGGTGCACAAGGCGGAAGTCTTGAAGATGTGTTTACTCATGGTTCAAATGAAAACGTGGGCCTTTTGGTTAACTCTTCTCGAGGAATTTTATATGCTGGTAACGGTGAAGATTTTGCTGAGTCGGCTTTGGGAGCGGCTGAAGTATTGCAACAAAAAATGAAAACGCTTCTGTCATCATGATATACTACACCCTATATCCGCATAAGACGTCTCAAGAGTGGGTAACATTTGTTCATGGGGCAGGGGGAAGTTCGTCTATTTGGTACAAACAAATTAGAGCTTACACAAAACACTATAACGTACTGATGCTAGATCTGCGTGGACACGGAAACTCAAAGCCTAGCATAAAACAAGCTTTTGATCAACGCTATACTTTTGATGTGATTGTGGCTGATATCATTGAGGTATTAGACCATGAAAAAATCGAAACTTCTCATTTTGTGGGTATTTCTTTGGGAACCATTCTGATTCGTCAGTTGGCGGAAACCTATCCCGAAAGAGTACGGAGTATGGTTATGGGTGGTGCTATTGTAAAGCTCAACATCCGTTCCCAAATTTTGATGCGCTTTGGAAATGTGGTGAAGTCGGTTATTCCATACCTGTGGCTATATCGCTTTTTTGCTTTTATCATCATGCCTAAGAAAAACCACCGTGAATCTAGGTTGCTTTTTGTTCGAGAGGCAAAAAAATTATACCACAAAGAGTTTTTACGCTGGTATAAATTGACTACCGAGCTAAAACCTTTGTTGCGCTTTTTTAGACAAGTGGATGTGGGGATTCCAACCTTATACGTAATGGGGCAGGAGGACTATATGTTCTTGCCTAGCATTGAGAAATTAGTGAATATGCAACGCTCTGCTGATTTGATGGTAGTACCCGATTGTGGCCATGTGGTAAATGTAGAGCAACCCGAACACTTTAATAAACACACACTTTCTTTTTTGAATAGATTGTAAAAGGGTTAAAACGTATATACAGAAGCCTATATTTTTACGTAAAAATCACGGTTTTGTTTCCATATACCATAACTTTTTTAGCAACATGGTGTTTTACGGCATTTGCAAGGACAATTTTTTCCAAATCCCGTCCTTTTGCAATAAGTTGCGATACGCTATGGCTGTGCGACACTTTTGCAACATCTTGTTCAATAATGGGTCCCGCATCGAGTTCTTCCGTTACATAATGACTTGTAGCGCCAATAATTTTTACCCCACGTTCAAAAGCCGAGTGGTAGGGCTTTGCCCCAGGAAATGCAGGCAAAAACGAATGGTGTATGTTGATAATGTTGCTTGTGTAGGCATCTATAATGGCCGGGGGAACAATTTGCATATACCGCGCTAATACGATAAAATCTACGTTGTGTTCTTTTAGTAAACGCAGTTGCTCTTGCGTGGCATTAGCTTTTGTTTCTTTGGAAACAGCTACGTGATAAAATGGAATTTCAAATGCTTTGGCTATGGGTGCAAGGTCGGGGTGGTTGCTGAGGATAAACGGAATTTCAACCGCTAGTTCGCCAGATTTAAACCTACCCAACAAATCGTATAAACAGTGATCGTATTTCGATACAAAAACGGCCATTTTGGGTTTGTATGCAATGGGCTGATAACTCCAGTCCATATTAAAAGCAGTAGCAGGACCTTCTTGAAATGCAGTTGTAAACGCTTGATAGGAGTACAGCTGCTCGTCAAGTTCAGCCTCTAAACGCATAAAAAATGCGCCTTTCTCTCTGTCCACATATTGGTCAATATATTGAATGTTTCCTTTGTGTTGGTACACAAAAGAGGTTACATCTGCAATAATTCCCTTCTTGTCGGGACATTGTATAACAAGCGTAATAGCGTACATATTAAAATTTGTTGCAAACATACACAAAAAACCTCCGTTCCTTACATTTATCGAAGGAAACGGAGGTTTCGACACTCCTAATTAAACAAATAAATGTTTACTTTTTAGACACGCTAAAGTCTGCATAAGCAGCCATTCCATGTTCAGCGTCGTCTAGTCCATTAATTTCTTCTTCTTTACTTACGCGGAGTCCAACCAATGCTTTTACAAGCAATACCAAAATAAGCGTTGATAACACACAAAATGCACCAACGATACCTACTCCAGCAAGTTGAACCATAAATTGATTAAATCCAGCCATGGCACCAAAAATACCTACGGCCAAAGTTCCCCACATTCCAGCAAAAAGATGCACGGCAATGGCACCCACCGGATCGTCTAATTTTAGTTTTTCAAGTAATGCAATAGCAAGTACTACAACAATACCTCCAATACTTCCAACAATCATCGCATCACCAGTTGACATTTGATCAGCGCCTGCTGTAATGGCCACCAAGCCACCCAATACACCATTCATAAACATGGTAATATCGTAGTTTTTATAGAGGATATGCGAGAATATTGAAGCAACAACGCCACCTGCTGCTGCTGCTAAACTTGTGGTTACAAGTACCAACGATGTAGCTTCTGGATCTGCCGAAAGTACAGAACCTCCATTAAATCCAAACCATCCTAACCAAAGGATTAAAACGCCGGCAGCTGCAATTGGGATATTGTGTCCAAAAATTGGATTTGATTTTCCGTCTGCACTAAATTTTCCAATTCGCGCTCCAAGAAAGTAGATTACGACTAAGGCAGCCCAACCCCCAACAGAGTGAACGAGTGTAGAACCAGCAAAGTCATAAAACCCCCAGCTGCTTAAAAATCCGCCTCCCCATTGCCATGAGCCTACGATTGGGTAAACCAATCCAACATAAAGCACAGCAAAAAGCATAAAAGCTTCTAGCTTAATGCGCTCTGCTACGGCACCAGAAACAATAGTTGCTGCAGTAGCGGCAAACATTCCTTGAAACAAGAAATCAGTCCACCAAGTATATCCACCATCAGCGTAAGCTGCAGTCATACCTCCTTCTGGAGGCGCGATGCCCCATCCAGCAAATTTAAAAAAGCCAATGGCTCCTTCTTCAAATCCTGGATACATAAGGTTGAATCCAGCAAGTGCGTAAAGTAAAAGTCCAGCTGTAATAACAAAGAAGTTTTTAAACAAAATGTTTACAGTGTTTTTTTGACGTGTTAGTCCTGCTTCAAGGAATGAGAATCCCAAGTGCATAAAAAATACGAGTGCTGTACAGATCATCATCCATACATT
>CATAMV010000027.1 GCA_949487855.1 Bacteroidota bacterium | reverse complement strand
ATTGTGACAGCACTTATTTTATTGCTGCGCAAATTTGCATGGAAACCCATCCTAAACACCATCAACGAAAGAGAAGAAGGTATTCGCTCCGCTATGGAGTCGGCTGAAGAGGCGCGTCAAGAGATGCAAAATCTACAAGCAGACAACGAGCGAATCTTAAAAGAGGCCCGCGCAGAACGCGACGGCTTGCTTAAAGAAGCACGTGAGCTTCGTCAAAAAATGATTGACGATGCTAAAGAAGAAGCAAAGGCACAGTCAGAGCAACTTCTTGCACAAGCCAAAGAAGCAATCGAAAGTGAAAAACAAATAGCCATTACATCGCTTAAAAATGAAGTGGCTGATTTATCACTACAAATTGCGGAAAGTCTAACGAAAGAGCAACTTTCATCCGACAAAAAGCAAACCGAATTGGTTCAAAAACTACTAAAAGAGGTAGATCTAAAATCATGATAGGTTCTCGAGCAGCATTGCGATATGCGAAAGCAGCCGTACAAAAGGCCGTTGAAGATGGTCAATTGGACGCCTTAGCAAAAGACATGGAAACTGTGTACGATACCGTACAGAATAACCGTGACTTGGAAGCCGTTTTGCAAAGCCCTGTGATAAGCACAGACAAAAAGCACAATGCGCTTCAAGCCGTGTTTGCACAATGCAGTGATGCCGGTAAAAACCTATTACGCTTAGTAGCAGAAAACAATCGAGCGCACAACCTTGATGGCATCGCCCTAAAGGTGAAAGAATTATACCATGAGCACTTAGGACTTGTTGAGGCTGTAGCCACAACCGCGGTGCCCATTTCCCCAGATTTAGAAAAAGAAATTTTGGCGAAAGTCGCTACGCTTACCGACAAGAAAGTGACCCTCGTCAACAAGGTTGACCCAGAAATTATTGGTGGGTTTATCATTAGGCTTGATGACATACAGCTCAATGCTAGTGTGGCACATCAACTGAATACATTAAAACAAAACTTACGTTCAAACGCAATATCATGGCAGAAGTAAAAGCTGCGGAAGTATCCGCGATATTAAAACAGCAATTAACAGGATTTGACAGCAGTGTCTCTTTAGACGAAGTTGGTTCGGTTCTACAAGTAGGTGATGGTATCGCTCGTGTTTACGGGCTTGCCAATGCACAATACGGCGAACTCGTTTCCTTCGATTCAGGTCTAGAAGGCATTGTCCTTAACCTTGAGGAAGACAATGTTGGCGTCGTACTTTTAGGTCCATCTAAAGGTATCAAAGAAGGCGATACGGTAAAACGCACCCAACGCATTGCCTCGATTAATGTTGGAGAAGGTGTAGTAGGACGTGTTGTTAATACATTAGGAAAGCCTATTGATGGAAAAGGACCAATTGAAGGCGAAACTATTGAAATGCCACTAGAGCGTAAAGCGCCAGGTGTAATTTACCGCCAACCCGTAAACGAACCGCTTCAAACAGGTATCAAATCTATTGATGCAATGATACCCGTTGGTCGTGGACAACGTGAATTGGTTATTGGTGACCGCCAAACAGGGAAAACAACCGTTTGTATTGACACCATCCTAAACCAAAAAGAATTTTACGATGCAGGTGAGCCTGTATATTGTATCTATGTAGCCATAGGGCAAAAAGCTTCTACGGTAGCAGCCATTGCAAATACGCTTCAAGAAAAAGGCGCCATGGCATACACAACTGTTGTTGCGGCAAATGCTTCTGACCCTGCTCCAATGCAAGTATATGCACCGTTTGCAGGAGCGGCCATTGGAGAATACTTCCGCGATACAGGCCGTCCAGCGTTAATTATTTATGATGATTTGTCTAAACAAGCCGTGGCATACCGTGAGGTATCCTTGTTGCTTCGTCGTCCACCGGGACGTGAGGCTTATCCTGGTGATGTTTTCTATTTGCACTCGCGCTTGTTAGAACGCGCTGCAAAAGTGATTGCTGATGACGGCATTGCCAAACAAATGAATGATTTGCCAGAAGGACTAAAATCAAAAGTAAAAGGCGGAGGCTCGTTAACAGCACTGCCTATTATTGAAACACAAGCAGGGGACGTATCTGCCTATATTCCAACAAACGTAATTTCCATTACAGATGGACAGATCTTCTTAGAATCCGATTTATTTAACTCAGGTGTTCGTCCGGCAATTAACGTGGGTATTTCGGTGTCGCGTGTGGGTGGATCGGCACAGATTAAGTCCATGAAGAAAGTGGCTGGTACATTAAAACTAGATCAGGCACAGTTCCGTGAATTGGAAGCCTTTGCCAAGTTTGGCTCTGACCTCGATGCAGCTACCATGAATGTGATTGAAAAAGGAAAACGCAACGTGGAGATTCTTAAGCAAGCGCAAAACGATCCGTTTGCCGTTGAAGATCAAGTAGCCATCATTTTTGCTGGATCTAAAAACTTGCTCCGCCAAGTTCCTGTGAACAAAGTAAAAGAATTTGAACAAAGCTATTTGGAGTTGCTTAATGCCAAATACCGCGATGTGTTAGACACGCTAAAAACAGGTAAACTTACAGACGAGGTAATCGAAACGCTAACTAAAGTAGCAACAGATTTAGCTGGTCAATACGCATAAGCCATGGCAAACCTCAAGGAAATACGCAATAGGATTAGCTCTGTATCGTCAACGATGCAGATTACCAGCGCCATGAAAATGGTATCGGCGGCAAAGCTTAAAAAAGCGCAAGATGCCATTACGGCCATGCGCCCATACGCTGCCAAACTAACCGAATTATTGCAAAACCTTAGTGGTGCCGACCAAGACGGTGATGAAAATCCATACACACAATCTCGAGACGTTAAGCGTGTGCTTTATGTAGCCATTACCTCAAATCGTGGGCTTTGTGGCGGATTTAATTCCAATATCATCAAAGAAGTAAAAGCACGTGCTACTGCTTCGGAAACTAACAGTACCGTTTTTACCATTGGAAAAAAAGGGCATGATATTTTAAGTAAGGATTTTGATGTGATGGGGCATAACGTTGCCGTATTTGACGACCTTAACTTTGCAAATGCTGCTAATTTAGCACAAGAACTTATGAACGGTTTTGTTGCCGAGCAATACGACGAAGTGCATTTGGTCTATAACCGATTTAAAAATGCGGCTACGCAATTGGTTACCGTTGAACCGTTTTTGCCTTTGGTGGCTGAAGCTTCAGAAGCACAAAGCGATGCGGATTATATTTATGAGCCAGATAAGGAAGCCATTTTTAATACCCTTTTACCAAAGGCATTAAAGATGCAGTTGTTTAAGGCGCTTCGCGATTCGTTTGCCAGTGAGCACGGCGCACGTATGACAGCTATGCACAAAGCTACCGATAACGCCACTGATCTTCGTGACCAACTCAAACTGACGTATAACAAAGCACGTCAAGCAGCTATTACCAACGAAATTTTAGAAATTGTTGGTGGTGCTGAAGCGTTGAATGGGTAGGGTTGTTTCACCAAAGAAACATCCTTCTGTTTATTTTATTCTCCTCTTACTTCTTATTTGTACAAAACTAGCCATTGGCATTTTTGACTCGCTCATTTCAGGCACCTAATAATTTTGGCGTTGTTTTTGATATTAGGTTTACTAAATCTATATGTATGAAATCTTTTCTATTCGCCCTAGTTGCGCTTCCCCTGTTGGCGTGGGCGCAACCCCAAGCCGAAAATCACATTCCCTATATCGAAACCAATGCCACGGCAGACTAACTCGTAATTCCTGACGAAATTTACCTCAGCATCAAATTGCGGGAGCAAGACGAAAAAAGCAAAGTTTCTGTAGAGCAACTTGAAAAACGTATGTTTAACGCCTTGCAACAATTGGATATTGACATTGAAAAACAGCTTAAACTTGTCGATTTATCCAGCAATATCAAAACTTATTTTTTGCGTCGAAAAGACATTAAAAAGACTAAACGATATGAGCTAAAACTCCAAAATGCCACTGCGGCTGAGCGTGTACTAGCAGCTCTTGAAGAAAAAGACATTTCTAATGTGCATCTTTCTAAAACGGATTATAGTAAATTGGAAGAATTAAAGCTACATCTTTTGGGCGAGGCAGTTGCAAAAGCCAAAGCTCGCGCCAAAGCCATGGCAAAACCACATGGGCAACAAATTAAAGAAGCCATTTTTATTTCCGACTCACATTCTGGGTTTGTGGGCTATAGACGTAACAACATGGAAGAGATGGTCGTGTATAGTGCTATGGCAAAAACAAATGTAGCGGCAACGCCTGACATACAGTTTAAACCCCAAAAAATATCCGTAAGCGTTTCCATTAGATTTAGGTTAGATTAATAATTTGACGCTTTACAAAGGGAAAAGCCTCGCTTTCGTGGGGCTTTTCTTATTTTTGTTGATATGAACATACGCATTGTAAACCAATCCCCACACGAATTACCCAGCTATGAAACCCTTGCTTCGGCGGGTATGGACCTCCGTGCCCACACGGATACGCCCATAACATTACAGCCTATGGAGCGTAGTCTCATCAAAACAGGCTTGTTTATTGAGCTTCCAGTAGGCATTGAAGCCCAAGTGCGCCCACGTAGCGGATTGGCACTTAAAAAAGGCATTACGGTACTTAATTCCCCAGGAACTATCGATGCAGACTATAGAGGCGAAATTGGCGTTATCCTTATAAATTTATCCAACGAGCCGTTTACCATCAGTAATGGAGACCGAATTGCGCAGTTGGTCATTGCCAAACACGAACGCGCCGATTGGAAAGAAGTTGAATCACTAACTGAAACTGAACGCGGAGCGGGTGGTTTTGGCAGTACAGGTACCGCATAATATGAAAATCATTGTTCCTATGGCGGGTCGAGGGTCACGCCTTCGTCCGCATACGCTAACCGTTCCTAAGCCTTTAGTACCCGTAGCGGGTATGCCCATTGTACATCGATTGGTTCGCGATATTGCCAAAGTACTCCCAGAACCTGTAACGGAAATTGCCTACGTATTGGGTGATCCTGCCTTTTTTGGGGATGAAGTCGTAGAAGCGCTTACACAGCTTTCCAACAGTTTGGGCGCTAAAACAAGTATTTACCGTCAAGACGTGCCGTTGGGCACCGGGCATGCGGTCATGTGTGCTGCGCCTTCGCTTTCTGGCCCGGCAGTAGTAGCCTATGCCGATACACTTATCCGTGCGGATTTAAACCTTGACCCCGATGCCGATAGCGTTATTTGGGTAAAAAAAGTCGATCGGCCAGAACAGTTTGGGGTAGTGCAACTAGACAAAACAGGTGCGATTAATGCACTCATCGAAAAGCCAGCTGAATTTGTTTCGGATTTGGCAGTCATTGGAATTTATTATTTCAAAGAGATAGAAGTACTTAAAGATGCGCTTCAAAGCGTTTTGGATGAAAAACTTACTCGTGGGGGCGAATATCAAATCAACGATGGCATTTTGCGTATGATGCAAAACGGAAAACGCTTTGTCCCTGGCGAAGTAACCGCATGGATGGATTGTGGCAATCCAAAAGTTACCATAGAAACCAATGCCAAAATGCTGGACTTTCTTGCTACTGAAGGCGATTCGCTTGTTGGAAATATTACAAGCAACAACAGTACCATTGTTCCGCCTTGCTATATTGCAGACGGCGTAACGCTAACGAACAGTACCATAGGCCCGCATGTGTCGATTGGAGCTGGCACTACAATTGCGGATAGCACCATTGAAAACAGTATTATCCAGTCGAATAGCACCATTGAAAATGCAACACTTAAAGAGGCGATGATTGGCAATTACGTGCACTACAATGGCGCATTTACACGAATAAGTGTTGGCGATTACTCGGAATTAAAATAGTATATGAAAAAGCTTGCACTCATTTTTGTTGGATTGATTTTAGTAGTGGGATGTAAATCGCTTACGCCTGTAACATCAGCTGCAGCTATTGATACTTCGCTAAGACCGCGAATGGCGCAACAAATGATTGCTTCTAACGCACTTGCTTTTGAATCCTTACAATGGCGTGGGCAAGCCGTTCTTGAACGCGGTGGAAAACGTCAAAAAATAAGTGTTAGCACACGCTTAAAGCAAGATGAAGGAATCTGGATAAATGGAAGTGTCATCGTGCCGCTAGCACGTATTTTTATTACGCCCAAACAACTACAGGGTTATGAAAAAATAAATCGGCAGTATGCAAAAATAGATTTCCGTACACTTAAAAAGATGCTGGGTGTTCCTGTTGATTATCAAGTACTTGAAAATCTACTCACTGCAAAGCCTGTGGATGCGCGTGCTTTTAAGCGTGCAAAACTGTCGTTTGCCAAAAACGCATATGTTTTTAGCTTGCGAAAAAGAGGTGTGGAAGTTCAATTTGTTTTTGATGCTGAATTTCGACTTACTGAACAACGCCTGAAAGAGGGTAAGACAACCATTAGCGTGATCTACGATGCCTACAAAAAAATAGATGGAGAATGGTTTCCCGAGCAGTTAAGCGCAACACTTTTTGGCGAAAAAGACGCTACAACACTAACATTTAGTGCAAGACAAGTACAACTTAATGGGAATGTAAATATGCCGTTTGCTATTCCTGAAGGCTATAAATCCATTTTAGTACAATGAAAAAATGGCTTTGGATTTTGATGCTTATTCCAGTATTGGGTTTGGCTCAAGACAAAAAAGCGACACTTGAAGCTCAAAAAAAACGTTTGCAACAAGAGATTGTGCAAATCAATGCATTACTTAAATCGAGTGCGAAAAAGCGCGCCAATGTACTTACAGAAGTGGAAACGGTGCAGCTCAAAATGGACAGGCAAGACGCACTCATACGTCTAACCAACCGTCAGATTAACCGACTGAATCAAGAAATTACACTAAACCTGCGTAACATTGAGCAGCTACGGACCGAATTGACACAGCTCAAAAAAGACTATGCTGAAATGATTGTCGCAGCGCGCAAAAATCAATCTACCCAAAACCGATTGATGTTTTTACTTTCATCTGAAAGTTTTTGGCAAGCCTATAAACGTATGGCATACATGAAACAGTATGCTGCATACCGCAAACAACAAGGCGAACAAATTGCCACAAAAACCAAAACATTGCAGCAGTTTACCAACGATTTGGTAGCCCAACGAAAAGACAAAGAGCGCTTAATACGCGAAAATAGAGACGCGCAAAAAGCATTGGATACCGTGCGTGCGCGACAAAATAGTCTTGTACAACAGCTTAAGCGGAAAGAAAAAAGCTACGCCGCTCAAATAAAGAAAAAACAAAAACAACAAGCGGCTATTGACAAAGAAATCAATAGGTTGATACGTGAAGCCATTGCTGCTTCAAATAAAAAGGCAGGTGCCAAAACCACGAGCTTTGTACTAACCCCAGAGGCTAAAGCCTTAGCCGCAAATTTTGCTGCCAACAAAGGACGTTTGCCATGGCCCGTTGAAAAAGGGATTGTTATTCAAAAATTTGGCACACAACGCCACTCCGTAGTACGTACAACCACCATTAAAAGTAATGGGGTAACGCTTTCCGTTCCATCAGGAGTCGAAGCACGCAGCGTATTTGAAGGAAAGGTGTTAAATATTGTACAATTTAAAGGGAGTAATCCCATTGTACTTGTACAACACGGAAATTACATTACCAGTTATAAAAACCTAAGCAAGGTCTATGTTAAAAAAGGCGATAAGCTTCGTGCGAAACAAGCCATTGGGCAAATTTTCACCAATAAAGATACCGGTAAAACAGCCTTACAGTTTAGCCTGTTTCAAAATACCACACCGCAAAACCCCGCACTCTGGCTATATCAGATGAAATAAGCCTTTAATGCTTGATCAACTTGCGCTGTATAGATTCCCCGTTATGTGTTATTTCAAATAAATAAACTCCCGTAACAAGCCTCGAAACATCTACGCTGTGATTGGTGCGTGTACGCAACACAAGCTGACCAGTCAATGAAAATACTGAAACTGTTGTGTCTTCATTTAATCCATCAATAAATAGGGTATTCACAACTGGATTGGGATAGATATGTAATGCGGAAATTTTTGACTTCGAAACGCTTAATACCTGATTAATTGTATTCGGAGATGGCGCTCCCGCTTTAAAACTAACATCTGCTTGGCGTTGTAATGAGTTTGTTGCGCCGTTTCCTCCGGTACCTTCATCATACTGAATTGTTTCTCCAAGTCCCGATAATAAACCTACGTCGTCGATGTCGTTGTTTCCGTAAACAACTGCGAAAATCAAGTTTGTTGTGGTTACAGGTGTATTATTAGGAAAATCTGTGTCATTAGCTTGATATAATGCTACTGCGTCAGGGCCATTCTGAATATTTGACGAAGAGGAGCTAGAGAAGACTTCCATGACTCCCGTTACGCCTGAATCGCCAATAACAAAGTAGCCGTTGGCGTCGGTGCTATATCCGTCTAAATCATACGCGGCATAGCTATTATCGCCGTTTCCGTTGAATAAGACCAGTACATAACCGTCTAGGTTTGTATTTGGAGTTGTAGAATATAGTTCAATAAATTCAGCATCGTCTGCTCCGGGACTATCGGACTCTATTTCGTTAATAACTAAGGTTTGGGCACTTAAAAAACTGATGCCCATCAAAAAGAAAGGTATAAATGTAGGTTTCATAATAAAGATTTGTAAAAACAAATGTATTAAAAAAATATTTATGAAAACAATTATTAGCGTTTCTATCGCATCTTGGCAATGTATTTGCCTACCATATCAAATTCGATATTCACCAAATCCCCAACATGTAATTGATGAAAAACGGTGTGCTCGTAGGTGTATGGAATAATCGCAACCCCAAAAGAATGTGGCGCTGAACCAACTACCGTGAGGCTGGTACCATTTACGCATATAGACCCTTTTTCAATGGTCATGTTTTTAGAACTTTTGCTGTAATCAAAACGAAATAACCAACTGCCATTTTGGTCTTCAATGTGCGTACATGTGGCAACCTCATCAACGTGCCCTTGAACCAGATGCCCGTCTAATCTATCGCCCAAACGCATGGCGCGTTCTAAATTAATTTTATCCCCTACGCTCCATTTTTGAAGTGCCGTTTTGTCAAGGGTTTCTTGAATCGCGGTAACGGTGTATTGGTCGCCATCAACCGCAACTACCGTAAGGCAAACGCCATTGTGGGCCAAGCTTTGGTCAATTTTTAATTCGTTTGTAATTTCACTCGAAAGCGTGTAGTGCACATTGCCGCCATCTTTTTCGATGCGTTCAATGGTGCCCATAGTTTCAATTATTCCTGTAAACATAAGCGGTGAATCCTGTACCTTTGTGCAGCAAAAATACACAAAATGTCTGCGCTTCCTATTGTTGCCATTTCGGTCGGTGATCCTAACGGGATTGGTGTTGAAGTACTCCTAAGAGCATTTCAAGACAACACACTTTTTGAACACTGTATTCCAGTGGTGTATGCCGACTTTCCTTTTATGCAAGCACAGCAAGCATATTTTGGTACTCAAGTCCCCTTGCAACTTCTAAGTGGTCGTCCAAATAAGGGCGTTATGAATATAAAATCGGTATGGGAAAAATCTCCTGAAATTGACTTTGGTAAGCAAAGTACGGCTGCTGGTACCGCTGCCTTTAAATCGTTGCAGGCAGCCGCGTTAGCAGTACAGCAAAAAAAAGCAGATGCATTGGTTACTGCGCCCATTCACAAAGCCGCTATCAAAAGCAATGCGTTTCCATTTGCTGGACACACGCACTATTTAGCTTCGCTTTGGGGCGGAAAGGCATTGATGATTTTAGCACATCAAAAACTCCGTGTTGCGCTGCTAACCGATCATATCCCTTTAGCAAAGGTAGCATCGCGTATTACTCCTGATTTAATTCAAGAAAAAACACTTCAATTAGCGCATACATTAAAAAATGATTTTGGTTATTCCCTTCCAAAAATTGCGCTGTTAGGACTAAATCCACATGCCGGTGACCAAGGCGTCATTGGTTCTGAAGATGATCGAATTTTAAAACCCACGATTGAAAAACTGCAAAAAGAAGAAATTGATATTTCTGGCCCTTTTGCCGCTGACGGTTTTTTTGGACAAAAAAGCTACCAAAACGTTGATGCGGTGTTGTCTTGTTATCACGACCAGGGATTGGTTGGCTTTAAAACGCTTGCGTTTGGCAAGGGGGTAAACATCACCGCTGGCTTACCGTTTGTGCGCACTTCCCCCGACCACGGAACTGCATTTGCTATTGCGGGAAAAGGAATTGCAAATTATGATTCGTTTGCTGCTGCAGTACAGATGGCATGTGACATTTGGAACGCACGGCAAAAGAACAACTAAATACAGGTCTGTACCGCCAAATTTTATATATTAGCCGACTGTAATGAAGGAAGCAAAAACTGTTCTGACTCCTTTTGTCTTAGCTTTTGCTGGACTCAAAGAAGGAATTCATCATTTTTCGCTTGACATTACATCTAAGTTCTTTGATGCTTTTGACTATACCGAATTCAACGCTGCTGCCCTAAACGCACAGGTTGAATTAAACAAAAAGGCAAGTATGCTGGAGTTGCAGTTTTCGATTACGGGGACTGTTAACGTAAGTTGTGATCTTTCTAACGAACCGTTTGACTTACCCATTAATCCCCATCACAATTTGGTGGTAAAATTTGGAGAAGTCTTTAACGATGAAAATGAGGAATTACTTGTGTTACCACATGGCTCTCATCAGGTTGATGTTGCGCAAACGCTTTTTGAAACCGTTGTGTTGGCAATACCTCAAAAACGTGTTCACCCAGGTATAGAAAATGGAAGTTTACATTCTGATTTGTTGGACAGATTAGATGCGTTGCATCCAAACGAAAGCACTAAAGCACCAGAAACAAACGATCCCAGATGGGATGCGTTAAAGAAATTAAAGAAAGACTAAAACAGCTGTTATGGCACATCCAAAACGAAAAATATCCAAAACGCGTCGCGATAAGCGCCGCACACATTACAAGGCAGTTGCGCCACAAATTGCTACATGTAGCACTACTGGTGAGTCGCACTTGTACCACCGCGCCCATTGGCATGAAGGGAAATTATACTACCGAGGAAAAGTTTTAATTGACAATTCGGTAGAAACAGAAGATTAATATTTTCGACTTCCTATAAATTATAAGCGTCTTTCGTAAAAGATGCTTTTTTTGTCTGTTTTTTATAATTTTTTTGAGTTTTTAGCTCAAAATGAACTGATTTTTACTAATTTTCGCCAAAATTGTAGAAAAGCACTTTTGTGTAATTCGGGTTATATGACTACAAAAACCGCAGCCATAACCGCCGTTGGAGGCTACGTTCCTGAGCATGTGCT
>CATAMV010000026.1 GCA_949487855.1 Bacteroidota bacterium | reverse complement strand
GGAAGAGCGAATCTTAAACAGATGCTGATTGGAGTTGCAGCCACACTAGACATTGTATACATGGACAACATCTATTTATACAAAGACGCAGCAGCATCCGTAGATGATGTAAACAGTACGTTTAGCGTTTACCCGAACCCAGTTCAAAACACGCTTAACGTAAGCGCTGGTGTTTCGGTTGACCAAGTAAGCATCTTTGATCTTACAGGACGTGAAGTGATGCGTGCTACGCCAAACGCTACAGCATTTAGCTTAGATGTGGCAAACTTGAACAAAGGGCTTTACCTTGTTTCACTAAAAGCTGGTGAACAAGAACTAACAACCAAGTTAGTGAAGTAAGTACACAACCACGTTTACTAACTATCATAAACCCCGCCAAATGGCGGGGTTTTTTTATGCCAAAACGAAAGCCAAATCATCCATTTCAAAAATTATGGATAATTTAAATAAATCGACTAATTTTTTGTTTTGTTACTATTTAAATAATTTTATACGCTTTTTATTGTAAATTTATAGATTATGTATAGGTTTTAATTGGAATGTCACAATATAGAAGTGCCTACATTGCTGATATAATAATTTTAAACCTATTTATCATGTATATTTTTACTTTTTTAATTGCGCTTTGCGCTACGTTTGCTGTAGGGCAGACAACCTCATATCCGGTTTATGAAGGAGTGTTCGGCGGCACAACACATGTGCAAAGCATAACCTTTCCAACTGGCGCTGAAGCTTGGGCAGGATTTTCAAACAATAACACAGAAATCTATCCATTATCTTTTGCAAATGGTGGGAAAATAACTTTTAAAGCAAGTGCCTCTGCTGCTGCAAACTTAAAATTTAGATTTGAAGCCAACCCGCATCCCAATGTTGAACCATCGTATGATACGGCAAACACCCCTATTACTGCAGCGGTTGGAACATACACAGTAACTATTCCTACCCAAGGGGCAAATACCTTCAATTCAGCCCTACTCTATATTGTTGAAAGAGATATAACTGTAAATATCTCGGAAGTGAAAATTACTGCTAATGCTGGTGACCCAAATACAAATGCCACGCTAAGCGACTTACAGGTAGACAACACAACCATTGCTGGATTCTCAGGCACAGTTACGAGTTATACGTACAAGCTTCCTAAGGGAACTATTACTGTTCCTCAAATTACAACAGCTACCGCTACACAAGCAGCAGGCGGAGCAACTACAACTATTACACAGGCAACAGCTATTCCTGGAAATGCTACGGTTCTAGTAACTGCTCCAGATGGAACAACTACAGAAACATACACCGTTTCATTTAAAGACGTCCTTCCTTCCACTGCAGCACCTACCCCTCCAGCGCGGAATGCAGCTGATGTTATTTCATTATACAGTGATGCTTACACAGATGTTGCTAGTAATTTTGATGCTGGTTGGTGTGGTGCAAATTCAGTTGAGGAAATTTCTGTTGCAGGAAATGCCACAACAGCTTTCTTAGGAAATGCTTGTCAAGGAATTGTGTTAAATACTGCGGTTGATGCTAGTACCTTTACAAATTACCATGTTGATATTTTCATTGAGGCAGGAACAGATTTAGATGGGAAGACATTTAACCTCAAGTTTGTAGGTACACCCACGTCGGTTTTTAAAGAGGTTAACCATGATCTTAATGCGCTGCAGCCTAATGTTGGAGAGTGGGTTTCTTTTGATGGAACTGTCGATTTGTCAACAATGGGTGGTTTTAAAGAATTTGGAGTTACTACAAACCTTGCTAATGGTGTGTATTACGATAATCTTTATGCATATAAAGGAACGCCGCTTAGTCTAGGGGAAACAGACAACGGTATTTCCATCTACCCCAACCCTTTTACAAATCACATTGAAATTAGTGCGGCACAGGCGGTAAACCAAGTGCGTGTATATAACATAGCAGGGCAAGAAGTATTACAGGCTGCGCCACATGCAGCCAGCTTTAGGCTAGACACCACAAACCTTAGCAAAGGTGTGTATTTGTTGTCTTTGGAGTCTAATGGAAAAAGTACCACGGCAAAAATGGTAAAGTAGCTTAACCGCTATATGTTCCTTGCCTTTTAGGCAAGTTTATTATGTTTCCGAAGTATTCATTCGGACGATTTAACCGAGAAAACCCTTTCGCTTTTGCGAAGGGGTTTTTAGTTGATAACCGTATAATCAGTTCGAGTGATTTTCGTCAGAAAATTGTATCGAGAACTATCTACACTCCTCGAAACAAATTTCACTCATTACATTTGTAAAACTCAAGTGAACTAAAAACTTACACCAACTCCTGCTGTGCCCTTCTAAAATTATCTATGGCCACAAAGTAGTCGGGGTCTTCCAGTACGTTAACAACACAAATTTTTTCAGCCTTTTTAATAAGCTTTACACAGTCAGACGACAAATGGCGCAAGTGGATGTTTTTACCGTTTTTCAAATACCGCTCGGTCAGTTTATTGACACATTCTATAGCAGACTGATCCACAATACGTGATTCTTTAAAATCAATAATCACCTCATCGGGGTCGTCTTGAACATCAAACTTACTGTTAAACAGTTCAATTGAACCAAAAAACAAGGGCCCGTAAATTTCGTAATGTTTTACACCGTGTTCGTCAATATGCTTACGTGCACGGATGCGCTTTGCATTTTCCCATGCAAACACCAGTGAAGAAACCACCACACCTGCCAACACGGCAATTGCCAAATCAAACAGTACGGTAAGCCCCGTAACCAGCACAATCACAATAATATCTGCCTTAGGTACTTTGTTCCAAATACGGAAAGTACTCCATGCAAACGTACCAATAACGACCATAAACATCACCCCTGCCAAGGCCGCAATAGGAACCTG
>CATAMV010000025.1 GCA_949487855.1 Bacteroidota bacterium | reverse complement strand
TTTATCGTTTAACCATTTACGACGACGCTCTTCAACAATCTTATAATGCGCTTCAGGTACAAACGAATCGGATTCAGGCGTGGACATTGAATCAAAAATTGCATCTAAAGCCACGAGCTTAGAATCATCTTGAATAACAAGACTAAATTGTTCAATAAGTTTACTTCTTAATTCAGCAGTACGCATAGTAGTTTGCAGCTTATATCCCAAATATACAAAAACTATAGGATGTATTTAATTCTGGAAACATGCGGCGCGTTAGCACGCAACCCATTTTTACGGCTATCGCCTTCCGTGTTTTTTATTCTTTTTATTTTTTGAAAAACGGCTAAAGTCCCCGCGGTCGCGGCCTTTTGAACGTCCTTTTCCAGAGCGTCCTCCAAAGGCTTGTTTCCCGTCCAAATGCTGCCCTCTTTTTTGCGTAACACGCACGTTTATAGCACGGCCGTCCATGGCAAAATTTTCAAATGCAGCTAAAACAGCCTCTTTTTTATCTGTTGATGTATTAAAATACGAGAGGTTGTCCGTTACATCCACATGGTAGATATCGCCGGAATTCATCGATAAAAAATCGTTCAAGAATGCTTTTAAGCTTTTCCAATCGTAATCGTCTCTACTGCCAATATTTATGGTGTATCGCGTGTCCTTTGCTTTTGCTGGCCTGCCAGAATCATCGGTAGATTGCGGAGTCATCGCATTGGATTTCTTCTGATAGTACGAATGTAATCTGGTAAACTCTACAGACATCAGCCGTTGCACCAATTCATCTTTGGTGAAATCTGCTAAAATTTGATTTACCTCCGGGAGATAGGTTTCAATTTCAGGGTGTGCGTCAGTAGCTTTTATCTGTTGAGCCAAATACTGCAATTGCTTTGTTAAAATATCCGAAACATCAGGAAGCGATGCCGAAGAGATTTTCGCATTAATAATGCGTTCCAGCTTACGGATTTTGGCAATCTCCCCTTTGGTCATGATAATCATGGAGGTTCCCTGACTGTTGGCACGACCTGTACGTCCACTTCGGTGCGTATAGGTTTCTATTTCATCTGGAAGTTGGTAGTGAATAACGTGGGTGATGTTATCCACGTCAATTCCTCTTGCGGCAACGTCCGTTGCCACCAATGTTTTTATTTGTTTCGCACGAAAAGACTTCATGACCATATCGCGCTGGTTTTGACTTAAATCGCCATGTAAAGCACCAGCGTTATAACCATCTTCAATAAGCTTTTCGGCTACCCGTTGCGTATCCCGTTTTGTTCTACAAAATACAATGGAATAGATGTCGGGGTGCGTATCTGAAAGGCGCTTTAACGCACTGTAACGCTCGCGTCCCGCCACCACATAATATTCGTGCTGAATATTATTAGAAGCCGCGTTTTTGGTGCCTACGGTAACCTCAACAGGCTTGTGCATAAAATCCTTGGCGATGTTTGCCACTTCTTTGGGCATGGTTGCCGAGAATAACCACGTGAGTTTATCGTTCGGCGTATGGGCTAAGATATTGGTGATATCTTCTTTGAACCCCATATTAAGCATTTCATCTGCCTCATCTAATACACAATACTCAATGGCAGAGATGTCAATCATTTTTCGGCGCATCATATCTTGCATACGCCCAGGCGTAGCAACCAACACTTGCGCACCCTTTTTTACGGACTTCGCTTGATCCGAAATACTAGCACCACCATAAATAGGAACAATGTGAAGTCCCTTTTTATGCGAAGCGTATTTGGCTAACTCTTTGCTTATTTGCAAACAAAGTTCTCGCGTTGGCGCAATCACAAGGCCTTGCGTAATTCTACTGTTGGCGTCAATGCGTTGCAGCATGGGTATACCAAAAGCGGCCGTTTTACCAGTTCCCGTTTGCGCTAAGGCAACCATATCCTTCTCTTGAGTGAGTAAAATCGGAATGGATTGTTTTTGAATTTCGGTAGGTGTTTGAAAACCCAACGCTTCAATGGCTTCTAGAAGCATGGGCTCAATACCCAATGATGAAAAGTCTGTCATATGATTTTGCAAAAGTAGCGGAATGTTTGATACGCTAGCCGAAAAACATTTTTTAATCCATAAAATAAAAAAACACCCTCGTTTTTACTCGTGTTAAAAACCAAGGGTGCTTCATACTATAAGGGAAAAAATTACTCTGCTGGGTCTGGAGCTACTGCCATCATTATGCCCATGGCATCACCATAGTCCCCTCCATTAATAATAAGACCGTTTTCGTCAAACGTCAAATAGTGGTAAAACTTCGCCTCAAAGCTTTTTCCTGAAGTTGTGCTTACGCCTGTCCATGTGCCATAGGTACGTACACTTCCGTTGGGAAGGCTGGTTTCTGGGTCAACACCTGGTAAATAGTTTTCAGCTGCATATTTGATATTGTCCATAGCACTGTGCCATCCTTGCATATACTGAACTACCTGATCTTTTGTGGTCATCATTGGCATGCCGTAAAAAGCACCTTGATATTCTAGCTCATCTGCAAAATATGCCGCTACTTTGTCCATGTCTTCTGTTTCAAAATCAGCAAACCATGCCTTTGCAATTTCAACATTAGTTTCAAAGTTTGGGTTTTGTGGCTGTGAGCAAGAAGCCAACAGCGCAATTACTGCGATATAAATTAAATTTTTCATTGATTGTTACGTTTAAAATTTTTTTAATATACATATTTATTTATGTAATAATTTGATTATCAATAATGTTTAAAGATTTCTTGACCTTGTTTTTATGTTTTCTTCGTATTAAATGTGCCTGTGTTATGCTAGTATTAATCCCTTCCCTTTTTCTATTTTTGCCAAAACGTTTCCATGAACATACTTATTTTAGGCAATGGCGGTAGAGAGCATACTTTTTGTTGGAAGCTGTCGCAAAGTCCGCAACAACCCATATTGTTTATCGCACCCGGAAATGCGGGTACCGCAGCTTTAGGCACCAATTTACCCATCAATCCAACCGATTTTGAAGCCGTTGCCAGTGCGATTACCGAAAACAAAATTGACCTTATTGTAGTAGGCCCAGAAGCACCACTAGTAGCAGGAATCCACGATTATATTGCAGCACATCCAACACTAAGCCATATTCCTGTAATTGGTCCAAAGCAAGAAGCAGCACAACTGGAAGGAAGTAAGGCTTATGCTAAAGCCTTTATGGAACGTCACAATATTCCCACAGCGCCCTACAAACAATTTACTGCCGATACCCTTTCAGAAGGACTGGCCTATTTGGAAACCATTCCTGCGCCGTACGTGCTTAAGGCCGACGGACTTGCAGCAGGAAAAGGCGTGTTGATTATTCA
>CATAMV010000024.1 GCA_949487855.1 Bacteroidota bacterium | reverse complement strand
TTGACCAATTGTTCTGCAAAATCTTTTAAATCTGCCATTTTTGAACTATTTAATTGTGTTTGTATTACGTTTTAAGCTTCCTTTTCAGAAAGTGTTTTAATTATTCCAGCAAGGGTACCCCCACCCGATTGAAGGGCAGATACCACGTTTTTCGCAGGCGATTGAAGCAAGGCAATAATGTCGCCAATCAATACGTCCTTAGATTTGATGTTCACCAATGCTTCCACTTGATCATCACCTAAATAAATTGCTTCCTCAATGAAAGCACCTTTAAGAACAGGTTTGTCTGATTTTTTACGGAACTCCTTAATCAGTTTTGCAGGTGCATTACCTGTTTCTGATAGCATCATGGCGGTGTTTCCAACCAAGACTGTAGATAAATCTTCAAAGTCTTTATCGGAAGCCTCCATGGCTTTGGCCAACAGTGTATTTTTTACCACCTCCAACTTAATGTTTGCCTTAAAACAGGCACGTCTTAAGTTAGAAGTCGTCTCAGCATTCAACCCAGAAACATCAGTTAAATAGATGTTAGTGCTGTCTGCAAGAGTGGCAGTTAACTGCTTAATAACGATTGCTTTTTCTTCTCGTGTCATATATTCTGTACGCTATTCACTAACCTTAGTATCAATGAGAATACTTGGGCTCATCGTACTAGACATGGCGATACTTTTGATGTAAGCGCCTTTTGCCGACGATGGCTTAAGCTTGATAATTGTTTGTAACAGTTCGTTGGCATTTCCCGAAATTTTATCTACATCAAAAGATGCTTTTCCAATCGGTGCATGCACAATTCCTGTTTTATCCACTTTAAAATCAATTTTACCTGCTTTGACCTCACGAACGGCTTTGGCAACGTCCATAGTCACCGTACCTGTTTTTGGGTTTGGCATTAATCCTCTAGGTCCTAATACACGACCTAGCGGTCCTAACTTACCCATCACATTTGGCATAGTGATGATAACGTCAACGTCTGTCCATCCGTCTTTGATTTTCTGCAGATACTCATCTAATCCAACAAAATCAGCTCCAGCCTCTTGAGCTTCGGCTTCTTTATCAGGTGTAACTAAGGCCAAAACACGAACGTCCTTTCCCGTGCCATGCGGAAGTGTTACCACGCCACGAACCATCTGGTTTGCTTTACGTGGGTCAACTCCTAATCGAATGGCAAGATCAATAGACTCATCGAATTTTGAACTAGCGATTTCTTTTACCAATGCGGAAGCATCCTGTACCGAGTACAGTTTTGTCCGGTCTATTTTACTGAGCGCTTCTTTACGCTTTTTTGTAATTTTTCCCATATCACTTCAATTAAAAAGGGGATTCTCCTTTAACGTTAAACCCCATTGAACGGGCAGTACCTGCTACCATTTTCATGGCAGATTCTACCGTAAATGCATTTAAATCTTGCATTTTATCCTCTGCAATAGTCCGTACTTGTTCCCAAGTAACACTTGCTACCTTACTACGGTTGGGTTCACCTGATCCTTTTTTAACCTTAGCGGCTTCCATCAATTGAACGGCTGCGGGTGGCGTTTTTACAACAAAATCAAACGATTTATCAGCATACACAGAAATAACAACTGGTAATACTTTACCAGCTTTATCTTGAGTTCTTGCATTAAACTGCTTACAGAACTCCATGATATTAACTCCTGCGGCCCCCAGAGCGGGTCCAACCGGCGGCGATGGATTCGCGGCGCCTCCCCTAACTTGTAGTTTTACTACTTTACTTACTTCTTTAGCCATTGTTAATTTAACTCTACATTAATGACAACTGTATTAGTGGAAGCTATACAGTTATCTGTGTGCGTAACACTCAAACTTTTTCTACTTGCATGTATGAAAGTTCTAGCGGAGTTTTTCTTCCGAAAATCTTCACCATTACTTCTAACTTGCGTTTTTCTTCATTTACTTTTTCGATATTTCCATTAAAGCCGTTGAAAGGACCATCAATAACTTTGACCGTTTCTCCAATTTTATAAGGAATATATACGTTTTCGGTTTTAACCGATAATTCATCTACTTTACCAAGCATGCGGTTTACTTCAGCAGCACGCAACGGCACTGGATCGCCACCTTTAGTTTCACCGAGAAACCCAATTACATTGGTAATGGAGCGAATAGTATGAGGCACTTCTCCAGAGAGATTTGCCTTAATCATGATATAACCGGGAAAATAATTACGCTCCTTGTTCACTTTTTTCCCATTGCGGATTTGTACTACTTTTTCGGTAGGAACTAGCACTTCTTCAACATAGTCAGAAAGACCAAGGCGTGCAATATCAGACTCAATATAAGACTTGATTTTGTTCTCCTGTCCGCTTACGGCGCGAACCACATACCACTTTTTAACTTCCGTTTCTGTTGACATTATTAACTGATTAATTGGAAGTAAAATTTAACAACACGTGACAGTAAAGAGTCTGCTCCCCAAATCGCAAGCGAAAAGATTATAGAAAAAACAACCACAACAGTAGTGTGACGCAACAATTCAGATTGTGACGTCCATGTAACGTGATTCTTTAATTCCGCGAAAGCGTCTTTAATATATGTAATAACTGCCATCATTTTTTTTGTTGCACGGGTTGAGAGGCTCGAACTCCCGACACCTGGTTTTGGAGACCAGTGCTCTACCAACTGAGCTAAACCCGTCTCTGTTGGTGCACAGCTCCGGGTTAGGCTCGGTACACCCGCTTAGTGCGTCAAAAGGTGCTGCCTAGGCAGCACCTTTAATGCACAAAAAGTTAATTTTATTAATCTAAAATCTCAGTTACCTGACCTGCACCTACTGTACGACCTCCTTCGCGAATCGCGAAACGAAGACCAACGTTCAATGCAATTGGCTGAATTAAATCAACCTCGATAGTCAAGTTATCTCCAGGCATTACCATTTCTACACCAGATGGTAGTGCAATATTTCCGGTAACGTCTGTTGTACGTACGTAAAACTGTGGACGGTAATTGTTGTGGAATGGTGTGTGACGACCCCCCTCTTCTTTTTTCAAGATATACACCTCAGCCTTAAATTTAGCGTGTGGCGTTACTGAACCAGTCTTACAAATTACCATTCCACGTTTGATGTCTGTCTTTTCAATACCGCGTAGTAAAATACCTACGTTATCTCCAGCTTCTCCGCGATCAAGAATCTTACGGAACATCTCTACACCCGTAATGGTAGAATCTAATTTTTCAGCACCCATACCAATAATATCAACCGAATCACCAGTGTTAGCAACACCTGTTTCGATACGACCTGTAGCAACGGTACCACGACCTGTAATTGAGAATACATCTTCAATCGGCATTAAGAAATCTTTCTCAACATCACGCTTAGGAAGCTCAATCCATGCATCAACTTCTTCCATTAACTTCATCACAGAGTCAACCCATTTTTGCTCTCCGTTTAATGCACCAAGTGCAGAACCAAGGATAACAGGTCCGTTATCTCCATCATATTCGTAGAAAGAAAGTAGCTCACGCACTTCCATTTCAACAAGCTCTAATAATTCTTCGTCGTCCACCATGTCGGCTTTGTTCAAGAAAGCAACGATGCGTGGAATACCTACCTGGCGTCCAAGAAGGATGTGCTCACGAGTTTGTGGCATTGGTCCGTCAGTTGCAGCAACAACTAAAATCGCACCATCCATTTGTGCAGCACCCGTAACCATGTTTTTCACATAATCGGCGTGACCTGGACAATCTACGTGTGCGTAGTGACGGTTAGCAGTTTGATATTCTACGTGTGACGTATTAATTGTAATACCTCTTTCTTTTTCTTCAGGAGCGTTATCAATCTGATCAAAGCTTCTTGCTTCAGACAAACCTGCATCTGCCAAAACTTTTGTGATTGCAGCTGTTAACGTTGTTTTCCCGTGATCAACGTGTCCAATTGTGCCGATATTAAGGTGTGGCTTGGACCGATCAAAAGTTTCTTTAGCCATAATAATGT
>CATAMV010000023.1 GCA_949487855.1 Bacteroidota bacterium | reverse complement strand
GTCCACCAACTTTGACAATATGTAGCTTTTGTTTCAAGAGATTAATGTTTTTAATACTGCTGCTGCAGCAAAAGTTCTGTTGTTTGCTTGTTCAATTACAATTGAATTTGGATGATCCAGAACGCCGTCTGCCACCACCACATTTCTCCTAATGGGCAGGCAATGCATAAACATAGCGTTATGGGTTAACGCCATTTTTTCGGGCGTGAGCATCCATTCGTTATCCGTTCTTAAAATTTGACCATATGATTCATATGACGACCAATTCTTAGCATATACAAAATCGGCATCTTTTAGGGCTTCATTTTGATTGTGAGTGATTGGGATATCTTTTGTTATACGTGGATCTAAATCATACCCTTGCGGGTTTGCAATCACAAAATCAGCGTCCAAGTGTTGCATCATACGTGTAAACGAATTGCCAACTGCATGTGGTAATGCCTTTGGATGTGGCGCCCATGTAAGCACCACTTTTGGCTTTTTGGGCAAATCGTGTTCTGTAAGCGTTAGCGCATCGGCAAGAGCTTGCAACGGGTGTGCGGTAGCACTTTCCATATTTAAAATCGGCACAGATGCATATTCAATAAATTTTTGCAATACTTGCTCCGACTCGTCTTTTTCTTTATCGGTAAGTGTAGCAAAAGCTCGAATTCCGACAACATCGCAATATTGCGAAACCACTTGTGCAGCTTCTTTAATATGTTCAGATCGAAGCCCCTCCATAATGGTAGCATCTTCGTACTCGATTGCCCATGCCTCGTTACTGAAATTCATCACCATGACATCCATTCCCAACAAACGTGCAGCTTTTTGGGTGCTCAGTCTTGTACGTAAACTGGGATTAAAAAATAAAAGTCCAAGTGTTTTGCGTTTGCCCACTTGCTCAAATTCATAAGGGTTTGCCTTGATGTGTTGCGCAAGTGCTACTTGTGCATCAAAGTCTGGAAGGTCATTCAGCGTTAAAAATTGTTTCATCTATTTAAAATTATGCAAACCACTCCGAGTTTTGTATTTAACGAGAGTGAACGTACTGTTTATTGTTAAATGTCCATTTTGAACTTTTAAAGCGATTTTTCTAAAGCATTAAAAAAGTAGTCAAAATGTTTTTGCTGTATCGTTAGTGGTGGGAGTATGCGCAATAGTTTTTTATTGCTGCTTCCACCAGTAAAAATACGATGCTCGTAAATAAGCTTCTTTCGTAACTCGCTTACCTCAAAATCAAATTCAAGTCCAAGCATAAGTCCACGACCTTTTACTTTTTTCACCGCTTTAATTGTCTTTGCTCTTGCCTCAAATGCTTCGCCAAGTGTAGCTGCGTGCGAAATAAGATGTTTCTTTTTCAACACTTCTAAAACGGCCAAGCTTGCCTGACAAGCCAAATGATTTCCACCGAATGTTGTACCCAACATGCCATACCACGGCTCAATTTTCGGATGTACAAAAATGCCCCCAACCGGAAAACCATTTCCCATGCCTTTAGCCATGGAAATGATGTCTGGTGTAATGCCAAAATGTTGGTAGGCAAAGAACGCTCCTGAACGACCAAAACCCGATTGTACTTCATCTGCAATAAGGCAGCTGTTATACTTGCGACACAGTGTTTCAATAGCCTTCATAAATTTCTTTGTAGGCATATCTAATCCACCAACGCCTTGAATCGCTTCAATGATTACGGCGCAAACGTCTTCTTTGCTCAATGTTTCTTCTAAGGCTTTTTCATCACCAAAATCCAGGAAAATTACTTCTTGCTGCGCATTCAACGGCGCAATAATTTTAGGTGTATCGGTAGCTGCAACTGCTGCACTTGTTCTGCCGTGAAAGGCATTTTTAAACGCAACAACTTTAGCCTTTTTGTTGTAGAACGAAGCGAGTTTAAGCGCATTTTCATTTGCTTCTGCTCCCGAGCTGCACATAAATAATTGATATCCCTCGCATCCCGATTGTGCTTCAATTTCATCTGCCAATTGCTTTTGCAACGGATTTTGAATAGCGTTGGAATAAAATCCAATTCTGCTGATTTGTTTTTTTAGTCTTCTGTTGTAAACAGGATGTTGGTGTCCAATACTTATTACCGCATGACCGCCATACAAATCTAAATACTTTTTTCTGTCTGCACCATATACATGGACGCCTTTTGCGCGTACAGGCGTTACATCATAAAGCGGATATACATCAAATAATGGCATGTTAGTCTTGTGCTATTTCGTTAATTTTATTAAAAGACGCAACGATCCCTTGAATCAAAGATGAACTTAAACCTTGATGTTCCATTTCATTTAATCCTTCGATAGTACAGCCTTTTGGCGTGGTTACTTTGTCAATTTCTTCTTCAGGATGTGCTCCTGTTTCAATCAGCAACGATGCAGCACCCATTGCGGTGTACATCGACATTTTCATGGCTTCTTCGGCATCAAAACCCAATTGCACACCGCCTTGTGTGGTGGCACGAATCAATCGCATCCAAAAAGCAATACCAGAAGCACAAATCACAGTAGCCGCACGCATGTGCTGCTCTTCAATAATAATGCTTGTTCCCAATCCGTTAAAAATAGCTTCTGCTACAGGAAGTCTGTCTTTTCCCATTTCATTTGCGCACAAGCACGTCATCGATTTTCCTACTGAAATGGCCGTGTTGGGCATCGAACGAATGATGTGTACATTTTTACCCACAATTCCCTCCATTTTGGAAATAGAATACCCTGTTACTGTGGAGATTAAAACATGATTGTCGTGGAGTAATTCTTTGATTTCTGAAAGCAATTCTCCTAACTGTCTTGGCTGTACCGCCAAAATGATAATATCCGATTCTTGTACGGCTTTTTTATTATCGTTTGTAATTTGCGTATTTGCATATTCGCTCCATGTAGCAATGCTCTCAACATTGCGACGCGTTAAATACAGTTTGGTGATGTTGTTATTTGTGATGAGTCCTCGGGCAATGCTAAGTCCCAAATTTCCGGCTCCTAAAATGGCAATTTTCATGCGATTGTATTATTTAATTATTGTTTTTTGATTCCTTAAAATGTTGCTGCTTTTAGGTTTAATCCTGTGGATTGTTCCCAACCAAACATCAAATTCATGTTCTCTACAGCTTGTCCAGAAGCCCCTTTTAATAAATTGTCAATGATGCTAGTTATTAGCAATTGTCCTTCGTGTTTATGTAAATGCACCAAACACCTGTTGGTATTTACAACTTGTTTTAGTGCCAATTCATTTTTGCTAACAGTCGTAAATGGACTATTGCTGTAAAACGATTCGTAAATGGCATAAGCTTCTTCCAAACTTCCCTCAAAGGAAGTATAAGCAGTTGCAAAAATACCACGGGTAAAATTTCCACGGATAGGCAAAAAGTGAAGTGTAGAGGCACTTCCTTGCGCTTGCGCAAGTGTTTCGCCAATTTCTCCCAAATGCTGATGTGTAAAAGGCTTGTAATACGAAACGTTATTGTTTCGCCAGCTAAAATGACTAGTTGCTGAAGGTACTGCACCTGCGCCCGTACTTCCCGTAATGGCGTTTACATGCACTTCGTTTTGCAATTTTCCTGCAGCTGCGAGCGGTACCAATGCCAACTGAATGGCCGTAGCAAAGCAGCCCGGATTAGCAATAGCTTGCGCCGATTTAATCTGATTTGTATTTACTTCTGTGAGTCCATACACAAACGATCTGCCCATAAAGTCACGGTCTGCCGCAAGACGAAAATCGTTGCTTAAATCAATGATTTTGGTATTGTCATTCACCGTGTGTTCGTGTAAAAATGTAGCCGAGTTTCCATGTCCCATACACAAGAAAAGTACATCAATTTCTGCATTGAGTTCTGCTGAAAAAGGACTGTCTAAAATTCCAACCAAATCTGGATGCGTATTTGAAATAGGCTGCCCTGCACGAGTTGAGCTGTACACAAAATTAATTTCTACATTTGGATGATTGACCAGTAACCGAAGCAATTCACCTCCTGTATATCCTGCGCCACCCACAACGCCTACTTGAATGTTATTTATTGACATGCTGATAAATTTTTCCGGCATTCGCCGCAAGTTTTATAAAGCCTTTTGCTTCTGTTGCACTCCACGCCTCGTTGGCTTCACCATAGGTACCAAAAGAATTATCCATTAAGTCAAATTCCGATTCGATACCATCTAATGTAAACCTATAGGGGTGAAGTGTTATAAAAACACTTCCCGTAACGTTGTTTTGGCTGTTGGCTAGTAGCGCTTCAAAATCGCGCATTACAGGGTCTAAATATTTTCCTTCGTGAAGCATCATACCGTAATATGAACCAATATAATCTTTGTGGTGCAATTGCCACTTGCTTAGTGTGTGTTTTTCCAACAAATGATGCGCTTTTATCGTAACCAAAGCTGCTGCTGCTTCAAATCCTACGCGCCCTTTGATGCCAATAATGGTGTCTCCAACGTGAATATCACGCCCAATAGCGTAAGGCGCCGCAAGTGTTTGCAAGGCTTTAATGGCTGCAACAGGCGAATAGTTTTTATTGTTAATCCCCACCAATTCACCTTTTTCAAATTGAAGTGAAACTTGCTCTTCGCCTGTTTTTGAGCATGGATGTGGATAAGCAGCGTCGGGTAGTGGTTTACGTGATTTTAATGTTTCACTACCACCAACAGAAGTACCCCAAAGTCCTTTGTTTATGGAATACTGAGCCTTTTCCCATGACCAATCTACTCCGTGTTTTTTGAGGTAATGAATTTCATCTTCTCTAGAAAGTTTTTGATCACGGATAGGTGTGATGATTTCAATTTTTGGTGCAATGGTTTGAAAAATCAAATCGAAACGTACTTGGTCGTTTCCAGCACCAGTACTTCCATGCGCAATATATGATGCACCAATTTCTTTTGCATGTTTTACAATGGCTACGGCTTGCGTAACACGTTCGGCACTTACAGAAAGTGGGTAGGTGTTATTTTTCAACACGTTTCCGAAAATCAAGTACTTGACAATATCTTGGTAAAATGTTTCTACAGCTTCAATACTGGTATATGAATGCGCTCCCAGTACAAGTGCTTTCGACTCCAGCTTTGTTACCTCATCAGCGTCAAAACCACCTGTATTTACACTTACAGCATGTACTTCATATCCCTTTTCGCTAAGCGATTTTACGCAATAGGAAGTATCTAATCCGCCACTGTATGCTAAAACTAATTTTTTCATTTTTTATCTCGTTTAAATGCGTTTTTAAAAGATTGTATTCTTCCTACAATTCCATTGTTTTTTGCTTTTGGGTCGTAAAGCATACCTGTACACAGGCACATGGTTCGGTTTGTTCTTGTGAGCACATCGTAATTTTTACAGGTTTGGCAACCTTTCCAAAAGGCAGGATCGTCTGTAAGTTGTGAAAACGTTACTGGCTTATATCCCAAATCATAATTTATTTTCATGACAGGCAGGCCAGTTGTAATACCAAAAATTTTGGAAGTTGGATATTTTTGCTGCGTGTACTTAAAAATTTGAGTCTTAATTTTTTTTGCCAGTCCAATACCACGGTATTCAGGAGCTACAATGAGTCCCGAATGGGCAACGTATTTTTCGTGTCCCCAGGCCTCGATATAGCAAAAGCCAGCGAATTTTTCGCCGTCTAAGGCGATTATTGCATCTCCCGATTCAATTTTCTTTTGAATATATTCGGGTGTACGACGTGCAATTCCTGTTCCGCGCACTTGTGCTGAAGAAGTTATTGTTTCCGAAATGGTGTTGGCATACGAAACATGTATGCGCTTTGCAACTTGAATTTCCATGTTATGGAGAGGTGATAATTGGACTGAAAGAATACGGAGAGGGAAACCGGACACACCTTAGTTTCATAATAAAATAGACTACCCCAAGGGGCGACGAGCGCGCAGGGAAAATGTGAAACGTGATATGTGGTTTACAGTCATGGGACAAAAATAGAGTTTTTTTTTAAAGTGATGGTGTAATCTTTTCTCAAATGCCTAATTTTGTTTTTTAAGATGGTATTTAGTTGGTAACACGCACAAAAACAGTATTTAACGTCAAAAACTTGCCACAGATTAAGGCAAAATTATTCGCTTGGTCGTCAAAGTTCAGCCCTGTTGCATGGCTTGATTCCAATAATTATCCGCATCAAAACAACACATATGATGCGTTGTTGGCTCTTGAAATGAGCCCTAATACACAGTGGGTAAACGAATACAATACCTTAGAAAATGCAATCGGTAACGATTGGCTTTTTGGCTTTTTCAGCTATGAATTTTCAAACGCTTGGGAACAGGTAATTCCAACAAATCCAGCGCATATTTCGGTTCCAAAACTGCAATTTTTTTGTCCCCAAAAAGTATGGCTTTTACAAGGGGATACCCTAACGGCTTTGTACACTAGTGATGCAAATGCCGAAGAAGATTTTGCACAAGTGTTGGTATCAGTGCCCCTAACGCATTCCGAGTATAATGCCATTGATTTATCTCCTAGAATTTCCAAATCTGATTATTTTAAGAATGCATCCGCTTTGCAACAGCATATTTTGCGTGGCGATATTTACGAAGTAAACTATTGTATGGAATGGTTTGCAGAAAACATCCAGGTCGTACCACACCAAATTTTTCATTCGCTTAATAACATTGCCACAACTCCATTTGCGGCGTATTTATCTATGAAAAATTTACATTTGATGTGTGCGTCACCAGAACGCTTTTTGTCTCGAAAAGGAACACATGTTTGTTCGCAGCCCATAAAGGGAACTGCTGCACGGCACGAAGATGAAGTTTTAGACACGGCAAATGCACAACGTCTTAAAAATGACCCAAAAGAACGTGCAGAAAATATTATGATTACCGATTTGGTCCGAAACGATTTATCGCGAATTGCAACTAAAGGTTCTGTTTCCGTAACAGAACAATGCACTGTTTACCCTTTTTCCCAAGTACATCAAATGATTTCTACGGTGGTTGCCTCTTGTTCTGAAAACACACACTCATTGGATATTATTGATGCTTGTTTCCCAATGGGAAGCATGACAGGAGCTCCTAAACAACGCGCTATAGAACTGATTAATAGATATGAAGTTAGCCAACGTGGTTTATATAGCGGAGCTGTTGGATATTTTGCTCCAAATAGGGATTTCGATTTTAACGTTATTATACGCAGTTTGATTTATGATGCACAACAACAGTACCTTTCTACTCATGTAGGAAGTGCACTTACGGCTGCTGCAAATGTAGAGCAAGAGTACGAAGAATGCCAGCTAAAGGCAGAAGCAATCAAACGTGTGTTGGCAAATAAAGTTACCACGCAAATGAGTCATGGAACAAAAGTTTAAACAGCATATTGAATCAATACTGAATTTTACTTCCAACCCAAAAATAATGGTTGCGGTAAGTGGAGGAGTTGATAGTGTTGTGTTGGCTCATTTGTTATCCAAATGCGGGTATGCTTTCGATATGGCACATGTGAACTACAAACTTCGAGGGGCAGATAGTGATTTAGATGAATCTTTAGTTAAAGAAACGGCTAGGGCTTTAGGCGTTCGGCTACACACGGTTACAAGAGCAATTCCACAGGACGCATCAGGAATTCAGGAAAAAGCCAGAAATTTACGTTATGCTTGGTTTGAAGAATTGGTATCGGAATACCAGTATGATGCGGTATTTACCGCCCACCATGCCGATGATCAGTTGGAAACCCTATTTATGCGACTTTCAAGAGGTAGTGGTGTAGAAGGATTGGGTGGAATTCGTGTAAAAAATGGTTTTTTAATTCGCCCATTGTTGCCCTTCTTTAAGGAGGAATTAGTGACCTACGCTCAGTCATACAAACTTAACTGGCGTGAAGACAGTTCAAACGATTCATCAAAATATTTACGAAATGCGATTAGGCACAACGTCATGCCATCATTTTTAGGGGTTTCGCCTCAAACAGCTGCCAATACGCTTACGTCTGTTGAGCACCTGCAAGAGGCCTTTGATGCTATTTCAGCACAAGTAAACACGATTAAAAAAGCATGGGAAAATGCGCCAGACGGAATTAAGATTCCGTTGATTTCCATAGAAGACTTGTATCCCAAAAGATTTTGGTTGCATCAGTTATTTTCTACATATAGTTTTGATGCTGTTGAAGTAGAAAAATTGTTAGACGCGCATGCCGGAAAAAAATGCTCAAGTGCTACGCATGAATTACTACGAGAGCGTGACCATTTGGTACTATCATCACAATCAAGTCGTAAGGATGTTTCAGAGGAAGTGTATGTGGTTCCTGAAAACGGGATTGAATTCCCTTTAAAATTGGAGTTTTCTACACCAAATGCAGCTACAAAAACTACTGTGAATTGTGTGTTGGTAGATGTTTCAAAATTGACTTTCCCGTTGATTTTACGCCGTTGGAATAAAGGTGATTTGTTTTATCCAACAGGTATGAAAGGCAAAAAGAAGATCTCTAAATTTTTTAAGGACGAAAAAATGTCAGCGTCAGCAAAGAAAAATCAATGGCTCTTATGTGATGAAAAAAACGTAATTTGGGTCATCGGAAAACGACTAGACCGTAGATACCTAGCTGATGACCTCTCTAACACCCTCCAAATCAAAATAGTATGAAACCCTTATATATTTTCCTATTAATTGCACAATGCCTTTGGGCGCAAAACACAGTTCAATGGAGTGCCCAAGCACGTCAATCGGACACGAACACCTACGACGTAGTCTTAAGTGCTACAATTGCAGAAAACTGGAAACTATACAGTACCGATTTACCTGAGGGCGGACCACTCCCCACATTGTTGCTTTGGAACAATGCCACAGCCATTGGCGATCTTCAAGGCACATCGCCCAAAACAGGGTATGATCCCATTTTTGAAATGGAATTGTCCTATTTTACTGACAAAGCCATGCTGGTGCAAGCTGTTCAAACAGAAGAAAAGGAAATAAGCTTAACCATAGAATATCAAGCTTGTGACGATGCCATTTGTATTTTTAGAGAAGAAAACCTGGTTATTCCCACAGATGGCAGTTTGGTAAACGCTACTGATCGAGACCTAACGGAGATTGAAATTGAGGATAACAGCCTTGTACTTGATTTAAAAAACACCGAACTTTTGGAAGCCTCTGTTGCTACCAAAAACAGTTCGTGGTGGGGCATTTTTGTATTGGGATTATTGGGTGGATTTTTGGCCTTGCTTACGCCTTGTGTATTCCCGCTGATTCCGCTTACGGTATCTTATTTTTCAAAGAGTAGTGGCAGTCGTTCTGAGGGAATTCGGCGTTCCTTGGCCTATACCTTTTCTATTATTGGTATTTATGTGCTGCTCAGTTTACCCTTTCATTTTTTAGATCAGTTACGCCCTGAAGTGCTAAACGCCATTGCTACAAATGTGGTGCTAAACGTGGTGTTTTTTGCCGTCTTTTTACTGTTTGCACTCTCGTTTTTTGGACTATTTGATATTACACTTCCCACATCATGGACGTCTAAGTCTGATGAGGCTTCCTCAAAATCAAATTATGTGGGCATTTTCTTTATGGCAGTAACCCTGGCGTTGGTGTCATTTTCGTGTACAGGGCCTATTTTAGGTTCGTTGTTGGTAGGTTCGCTTACCGCAGATGGCGGTGCCATGCAACTTACGGCAGGTATGCTAGGCTTTGGAACAGCATTGGCGTTTCCATTTGGGTTTCTATCTTTTTTCCCAAACATACTCAGCAAGCTCCCCAAATCGGGTGGGTGGTTACACAATGTAAAAGTATCGCTTGGATTTATTGAATTGGCATTGGCATTAAAATTCCTATCTAACGCTGATATGGTACAAAATTGGGGCTTGATGCCACGCGAAATTTTTATCGGCATTTGGATGCTACTCCTATTGCCTTGGGCGGTGTACTTATTGGGCGGATTGTCGTTTTTACATGCCAAACCCAAAAAAAGCGGAACGCTCCAAAAAGTATTGGGTGTTGGCGTGTTGGTATTTGTAGGCTATTTGGCACAAGGAATCTTACCTAATCAAAATACGCCATTACGTGCCTTGAGCGGATTTCCACCACCAACCTTTTATTCGGTCTATCAAACCGATTCGGATTGCCCCTTAGGATTGGATTGCTATAAAGATTTTGAATCGGGTAAGGCAGCTGCCATAACACAACAAAAGCCCATTTTATTGGATTTTACAGGCTGGGCGTGTGTAAACTGCCGTAAGGTGGAAGAAAATATTTGGACACAGCCAGAAGTGTTTGAACTGCTGCGAGACGAAGTAGTGCTGATTTCACTCTATGTGGACGATAGAACGCCCTTAGCTGAAGCAGACCAACAAACCGTTACCTATGCCGACGGTAGCAAGCGAACGCTGAAAACAGTGGGGCAGAAGTGGTCTACTTTTCAGGCGTTGAATTTTAAGTCGGTGTCGCAGCCCTATTACGTGCTGATGCTCCCCGATGGAACGCTATTAAATCCGCCCGTACAATATACGGCTAAGGCCACCTATTTAGCATGGCTTAAAGAAGGAATTGCAGCGAATACATTACGGCAACCGCTGATACCCGCCTTTGGCATAGAGTAGCGGATTGCCCACTGTTTTTGCGCCATCGGTTACTTGTCCGTAATACACAATATGGTCACCAACTTCTTTAAAGTCTATTATATTTCCTAACAAATAACCGAGGGTGTCTTGTAGTACAGGAAGGCTATTCGGTTCTAACGAAACCACGTTAAAACGCGCTTCTTGACTGTTCTTAGGATTGGCAAAGGCATTGGAAACATCTTCTTGCGCATCGGATAAGATATTGATTACAAACGCTTTGCTTTGCTGAAATGCTTCGTTCGAAGCAGAATCCGTTTTTAGGCAAAACAATATGATTGGCGGCTCTAATGAAACCGAAGTGAACGAGTTTGCGGTAAAGCCAATGTTTTTGTTGTTGTGTGAGGTCGTAATCACGGTGATGCCTGTAGCAAATTGCCCACAAATGGCACGGAAGTCAGATTTATCCATGGCGCGAATTTCGTTAAAATTTGTAACTTTATACCAAATACCTACTTATGCTTACCCAAATTTTTGGCAGTGCCGTCTTTGGCATTAATGCGCAATGCATCACCATAGAAGTTCACATTCATCCTGGCGTTGGCTATCATCTAGTTGGATTGCCCGATAATGCCGTTAAAGAAAGCAATCACCGTATTGCGGCAGCTGTGATGGAATGCGGTTATAAACTTCCAGGAAAGCGTATCACCATAAACATGGCGCCTGCAGATTTGCGCAAAGAAGGCGCGGCTTACGATGTGCCTATTGC
>CATAMV010000022.1 GCA_949487855.1 Bacteroidota bacterium | reverse complement strand
GCTTTTTTATCTGCAGAAAGCTTATCGCCAAACTCTTTCAATTGCTTTTCTGTTTGGAAAATCATTTGATCAGCATTGTTTAACACATCTGCTTCCTCTTTAGCTTGTTTGTCAGCATCTGCGTTTGCCTCTGCTTCCTTACGCATGCGCTCAATTTCTTCTTCTGTAAGTCCAGAAGACGCTTCAATGCGAATGTCTTGCGACTTGTTAGTTGCCTTATCGAGTGCTGTTACGTGTATCAATCCATTTGCATCAATATCAAATGTAACCTCAATTTGAGGAACGCCACGCTGTGCAGGAGGAATACCATCTAGGTGAAAACGACCAATGGATTTATTGTCATTAGCCATGGAACGTTCTCCTTGAATAACATGAATTTCTACAGACGGCTGATTGTCAGCAGCAGTAGAAAATACTTGTGATTTTTTTGTTGGAATCGTGGTATTTGACTCAATTAATTTTGTCATCACACCGCCCATTGTTTCAATACCCAATGAAAGTGGCGTAACATCCAAAAGTAAAACGTCTTTTACATCTCCTGTGAGTACTCCACCTTGAATGGCTGCTCCAATGGCAACAACCTCATCTGGGTTTACCCCTTTCGATGGTTTTTTACCAAAGAATTTCTCTACTTCTTCTTGAATAACAGGAATTCGAGTAGAACCACCTACCAAAATCACTTCATCAATATCGCCAGTAGATAGGCCTGCATCGTCGAGCGCCTTTTTTACGGGGTTCATAGAACGCTTTACAAGTTCATCGGCAAGTTGCTCAAATTTGGCACGCGTAAGCGTTTTCACCAAGTGCTTTGGCCCAGATGCCGTTGCGGTAATATATGGTAAATTGATTTCTGTTTGTGTAGAAGAGGATAATTCAATTTTTGCTTTTTCAGCAGCTTCTTTTAAGCGTTGTAACGCCATTGGATCTTTGCGAAGGTCAATTTCTTCTGCTTCTTGAAATTCATACGCCAACCAGTGAATAACCACGTCGTCAAAATCGTCTCCACCTAGGTGCGTATCTCCATTTGTGGCAAGTACTTCAAAAACCCCATCGCCAAGCTCAAGAACAGAAATATCAAATGTACCTCCACCAAGATCATACACGGCAATTTTCTTATCTGAACCACCTTTATCTAATCCATATGCCAAAGCAGCGGCTGTTGGCTCATTGATAATACGTTGCACTTTCAAACCAGAAATTTCACCTGCCTCTTTAGTTGCCTGGCGTTGTGCATCGTTAAAATAGGCTGGAACGGTAATAACGGCTTCAGTAACTGATTGACCTAAATAATCTTCAGCGGTTTTTTTCATTTTTTGCAACACCATCGCTGAAAGCTCTTGCGCGGTGTACAAACGACCATCGATATCTACACGAGGCGTATCGTTATCGCCTTTTACAACTTTATACGGAACACGCTCAACATCGTTTTTGGATTCTGAAAATTTGTTTCCCATAAATCGTTTAATAGAAGAAATGGTTTTTGTGGGATTGGTAACCGCCTGGCGTTTAGCCGGATCGCCTACTTTAATTTCGCCACCTTCTACAAAAGCAATAACAGAAGGGGTTGTACGCTTTCCTTCTGCGTTTGGAATGACAACAGGTTCGTTTCCTTCCATTACCGAAACACACGAATTTGTTGTTCCTAAATCTATACCGATAATTTTACTCATTACTAATAATATTTTTCAATACACAGTCAATCATTATGCCATTTGAATTTACTGACAGGATGTCATATTGTTTAGATATGCTTTCAATAGTGTATTTTTGACAAAAAGAATGATATGTCAGCTGCAAAAAAAGCGTATAAGCGTGTGACCACAAACTCGCTGATTGAAATGAAAAAGGAGGGAGAAAAAATTTCCATGCTTACTGCCTACGACTATTCGATGGCAAAAGCCGTTGACGCCGCAAATATTGATGTAATTTTAGTTGGCGATTCAGCATCAAATGTCATGTCTGGACACGAAACAACGCTACCCATCACTATTGATCAAATGCTGTACCATGCCTCGGCTGTGGTGCGCGCGGTAAAACGTGCTTTGGTGGTAGTAGATTTACCGTTTGGAAGCTATCAATCCGATCCAAAAGAAGCACTACGCTCTTCCATTCGCATAATGAAAGAAGCAGGTGCACACGCTGTAAAAATTGAAGGCGGTGCTGAAATTAAAGATTCCATGACGCGTATTTTAAATGCTGGAATTCCTGTAATGGGGCATCTTGGACTTACCCCACAATCCATCTATAAATTTGGAACCTATTCTGTTCGTGCGAGAGAAGAAGCCGAAGCAGCAAAATTAATTGAAGATGCAAAATTGCTTGAGCAACTTGGTTGTTTTGCATTAGTACTTGAAAAGATTCCCGCTGCATTAGCTACCAAAGTAGCCAAAACAGTACGTATTCCTGTTATTGGAATAGGCGCAGGAAATGGCGTTGACGGACAAGTTTTGGTACTGCACGATATGCTAGGACTTACCACAGAGTTTAGTCCTCGTTTTTTACGTAGATATATGAATTTGTACGAACAAATGACAGAAGCAGTGCTGTACTATATTAATGACGTGAAGTCTGGTGATTTTCCAAACAAAGACGAGCAGTACTAATTGCAGCCTGATATTCTTTTTGAAGACAATCACTTGCTGGTAATAAACAAACCAGCAGGAATGCTTTCGCAAGGCGATAATACAGGAGATTTGAGTGTGTTGGATAACTATAAACACATGATTAAGCTCCGCGATCAAAAGCCCGGAAATGTGTATTTGGGATTGCCCCACAGGTTAGACCGACCCACAAGTGGCATTCTGGTGTTAGCAAAAACCTCCAAAGCGCTAACGCGCCTAAACAAGCAATTTGCTGAAAAATCAACCCAAAAAACATACTGGGCAATGGTGACTGGAACACCAAAAGAAACCCCTACTCGATTGCAGCATTATTTGGTTCGTAAGAACGCACAAAACAAGTCGTTTGCACATAAAAAGGAAGTGCCCAACAGTAAAATGGCAGAGCTCATTTACACCATGAAACAGGGGCTTGAAAGATATAGCTTGCTTGAAATTGAATTGCTAACAGGGAGACATCATCAAATACGAGCGCAACTTAGCAAAGAGGGGCTTATAATAAAAGGTGACCTAAAATACGGTGCCAAACGTCCCAACAAAGACGGTAGCATTCATTTGCATTCCCGAAAACTGACCCTAATACACCCGACGCTAAAAGAACCGCTGACATTTACGGCGCCGCCCCCAAAAGATGCGTTGTGGGATAGCGTTTCCTAATTTGACTTAATGATCCTTCCTGTCATTTTACAGCTATATGCATTTTGTAGTCATTTTCCACTTCCATAATTGTTAAAATTAGTTACTTTTGCTTTCAACCTTTTTATAGATGGGAAAAGAACACGTTCAAATATTTGACACAACTTTACGAGACGGCGAGCAAGTTCCTGGTTGCAAGTTAAACAAAGAACAAAAGTTGATTCTTGCCAGACGCCTCGACACACTAGGCGTTGATATCATAGAAGCTGGATTTCCCATTTCTTCTCCTGGAGATTTTGAAGCCGTTAGTGAAGTAGCCAAAACAGTTCAAAATGCTATTGTTTGTGGGCTTACACGTGCGGTGCAAAAAGATATTGAGGTAGCGGCAGAGGCGCTAAAGCCTGCCAAACGTGCACGCATCCATACAGGAATAGGCACTTCAGACTCTCACATTGAACATAAATTTCGCTCTACGCGTGAGAAAATTATTGAACGTGGAGTAGCTGCTGTAAAACATGCCAAAAAGTTTGTTGAAGATATTGAGTTTTATGCTGAAGATGCCGGAAGAACAGAAAATGCCTATCTGGCACAAGTATGCGAAGCCATGATACAAGCAGGAGCTACTGTCCTTAATATCCCAGATACAACTGGATATTGCCTTCCAGAAGAATACGGCGCAAAAATAAAATACTTAATGGAGCATGTGCCTTCTATTCATAAGGCAACGCTTTCCTGTCATTGTCATAACGATTTAGGTTTGGCAACTGCTAACTCCATTTCTGGAGTAATTAACGGTGCGCGTCAAATTGAGTGTACCATTAATGGTATTGGAGAGCGTGCAGGAAATACTTCTTTGGAAGAAGTGGTTATGATTATGCGCCAACACCCTAACTTAGGACTCGACACAAATATCCAAACGGAATTACTATCTGAAACAAGTCGTATGGTTTCTGAAGCCATGGGTATGGTGGTGCAACCCAACAAAGCTATCGTTGGTGCAAACGCATTTGCTCATAGCTCTGGTATTCACCAAGATGGTGTAATTAAAAATCGAGAAACTTACGAAATTATCAATCCGCATGATGTTGGGGTGGATACTTCGTCTATCGTGCTTACAGCACGCAGCGGACGTGCCGCACTTGCCTATCGTGCTAAAAATATTGGTATCGAGCTTACCAAAGATGAGCTAGATCTGACGTATGCCACTTTTTTAACTTTTGCAGATAAAAAGAAAGAAATTACCGACGACGATATCCCCGAAATCGTAAAAACCGCCGGAATTAGTTAAATCTACATGAAAAAAACACTTTTTGATAAAGTTTGGGATAGCCATGTGGTATCATCCGTAGAAAACGGCCCAGACATCTTATACATTGACAAGCATTTAATCCACGAAGTTACCAGTCCGCAAGCCTTTAACGTATTGGAAGAAAAAGAAATCCCTCTTTTTAGACCCAATCAAGTTGTTGCCACCGCAGACCACAACGTGCCAACCGAAAATCAGCATTTGCCTATTCAAGATGCGCTTTCACGCAAACAAGTGACGCAGCTTTCTAAAAACTGTGAGCAATATGGCGTTACGCTTTACGGATTAGGACATCCATATCAAGGAATTGTTCACGTTATTGGCCCAGAATTGGGTGTCACCCAACCTGGAATGACCATGGTTTGTGGCGATAGCCATACCTCTACGCACGGTGCATTTGGTACCATCGCGTTTGGAATTGGCACAAGCCAAGTGGCACAAGTTTTCGCCAGTCAATGCGTATTGGTTGCCAAACCTAAAAGCATGCGTGTAACGGTCTCAGGAGATTTGCACCCCGATGTACAACCCAAAGATGTTGTCCTGTATATTATTGCTAAGTTAGGTACAGATGCAGGCACAGGCTATTTTGTGGAGTTTGCGGGGAGCGTTTTTGAGCAAATGAGCATGGAGGGACGTATGACTGTTTGTAACATGAGCATTGAAATGGGCGCTCGTGGCGGCATGATTGCACCAGACCAAACTACATTTGATTACGTTTCTGGACGTGAATTCGCACCAAAAGACGAAGCACTGGAACAGAAAATTTCGTTTTGGAAAACACTGCCAACAGATGAAGGTGCTCGTTTTGATTTAGAACATCACTTTGATGCAGCCGATATACGCCCCATGATTACCTATGGAACAAATCCAGGTATGGGTATAAAAATCAGTGAATCCATCCCAGAATCTGACGATGCGAGCTTTATCAAATCGCTGCAATATATGGGACTGAAAGCAGGAAGCCGTTTATTGCACATGCCTATCAGCCATGTATTTATTGGTAGCTGTACCAACTCAAGAATTGAAGATTTTAGAGCTGCAGCCAAATATGTGGAAGGAAAACAAAAATCACCCAATGTGTCGGCATTAATCGTTCCTGGTTCACAACAAGTAGCAAAACAAATTGTTGCCGAAGGCTTAGATCGTGTTTTTGAAGAAGCAGGATTTGTATTGCGTCAACCAGGTTGTTCGGCCTGTTTAGCAATGAATGACGACAAAATTCCCGCAGAAGCCTATTGTGTTTCAACCTCAAACCGAAATTTTGAAGGGCGACAAGGACAAGGCGCACGAACGTTATTAGCAAGCCCCGTTACAGCAGCAGCAGCAGCCGTTGCTGGGAAAATTGTAGATGTAAGTCAACAGTAATGGAAAAATTTGAAATTTTAGAAAGTGGTATGGTTCCACTCACTATCGAAAATGTAGATACGGATCAAATCATTCCGGCTAGGTTTTTAAAGGCAACAGACCGTAAAGGTTTTGGAGAAAATTTGTTCCGCGATTGGCGTTTTACTAATGATAACCAAGCCAAAGATTTTGTGCTTAATAACGATGCATATGATGGAAAAATTCTAGTTGCAGGAAATAATTTTGGTTGTGGCTCTAGCCGTGAGCATGCCGCTTGGGCATTAGCAGATTATGGATTTAAAGTGGTGGTGTCTAGCTTTTTTGCCGATATTTTCAAGGGCAATGCACTCAACAACGGCATCCTTCCAATTCAGGTTTCACCTGATGAATTACAAGCTATATTTAGGGCTATTGACAACAATCATACAGCGCAAGCCGTAGTCGATTTAGATGCGCAACAATTTCGTATAAATGAAGCAGGTATTGCCATTTCATTCGAAATAAATGCCTACAAGAAAATGTGTCTGATTAACGGATACGATGATATTGATTATTTATTAAGCCAAAATGAAGCAATCACAGCGTTTGAACAAAATCGTTCGTAACAACTATTGAACACCTATACATGAAAAAACAAATTGCCGTTCTTCCCGGTGATGGGATTGGACCTGAAATTGTGCAAGAAGCCATCAAAGTTTTAGATGTTGTAGCAGACAAATTTGGACATGAATTTGTCTATACATATGCAGACATGGGCGCTATTGCCATAGATAAAACAGGCGAGCCACTTCCCGCTGCAACCCTAAAAGCTAGTTTGGAAAGTGATGCGGTTCTTTTTGGTGCTATTGGTGATCCAAAATACGATAATGACCCCACTGCAAAAGTACGCCCAGAGCAAGGTTTACTTGCCATTCGCAAAGCATTGGGATTGTTTACCAATATCCGACCTGTCAAAACATTTGATGCATTGCTGCATCAATCGCCACTAAAAGAAGAGCGTGTAAAAGGAACCGATTTTGTAATGTATCGAGAACTTACCGGTGGTATATACTTTGGCGAAAAAAAGTTATCTGAGGATTTAAACACCGCATCTGATTTATGTGAATATACCCGAGGAGAAATTGAGCGTATTGGGCGTTTGGCTTTTGTTGCAGCTAGAAAGAGACGCAATATTTTAACCTTAATTGACAAAGCCAATGTATTGGAATCCTCTAGATTGTGGCGCAGGGTAATAACTGAATTACATGAGTCTGAATACAGCGATGTTGAACTTCGATTTTTGTTTGTCGATAATGCTGCGATGCAAATGATTTTGGCGCCAAGTCAGTTTGATGTACTCCTGACCAGTAATCTGTTTGGTGATATTATTTCAGATGAAGGAAGTGTTATTGGCGGTTCTATTGGATTATTACCTTCTGCATCTGTAGGAGAAACACATGCCCTTTTTGAACCCATTCACGGCTCGTTTCCACAGGGCGCAGGAAAAGGTATTGCAAATCCTATTGCCATGATACTTTCTGCAGCCATGATGCTTACGCATTTTGATATGGATAAGGAAGCAAAAGCCATCACGGCAGCGGTAGATTTGGCGCTTGCAAAAGGGGTTTGCACACCAGAAGTTTTCCCAGAAAACAAGTACACTACTTCACAAGTAGGCGATTTTATCGCAAAAAATATTGCATAAAAAAAGGGGCGTTAAACGCCCCTTTTTTTTAGTTTAATTTGATTTAGGCATCGCCATCCATCTTACGCTTTAGTGCTGCAAGTGCGTCCAAATCACCGAGTGTAGATTTTTCTGCATTGTCTGACATTTTGCGTTTAGCTGTTTTAACATTATCTGCTTCGACACCTTTATATATTGCTGCGTGCGACATAACAACACGCTTAAAGTCTTTGTTAAATTCAATTACTTTAAACTCTGCTGTTTCGCCTTTAGTAAGTTTTGTTCCATCTTGTTTGTCTAAGTGACGTCCAGGAACAAAAGCCGTAATATCATCGTTGAGGACAATGGTTGCACCTTTGTCAACTATTTCAGTTAATGCAAGCTCGTGAACAGAACCTTCTGCGTAGTCTTTCGCATATTTCTCCCATGGGTTGTCTGTCGTTTGTTTGTGTCCAAGACTAAGTTTACGTCCGTCTACATCGAGTTCAAGAACAATAACATCTAATTCTTGACCCACTGTTACGACCTCAGAAGGATGTTTCACTTTCTTTGTCCAAGATAGATCAGAGATGTAAATCAGTCCGTCAATACCTTCTTCCAGTTCTAAAAACACACCAAAGTTGGTATAGTTTCGCACAATACCTGTGTGTTTAGAACCTAACGGGTATTTGATGGTAATATCTGTCCACGGATCTTGTGTTAATTGCTTGATACCCAAAGACATTTTACGTTCTTCACGGTCAAGATTAAGGATTACCGTTTCAACTTCATCTCCAACTTTTACAAAATCTTGAGCAGAGCGTAAGTGCGTACTCCAAGACATTTCAGAAACGTGAACAAGCCCCTCTACTCCAGGAGCTACTTCAACAAATGCACCGTAATCAGCAATAACTGTAACTTTTCCTTTAACGGTATCACCTTCTTTAACGGAGTCGCCAATAGCTTCCCAAGGATGCTGTGTAAGTTGTTTTACACCTAATTGGATACGTGACTTATCGTCATCAAAATCAAGGATTACCACGTTGAGCTGCTGCTCAACTTCCAAAATTTCACTTGGATGATTAATACGATTCCAAGAAAGATCGGTAATGTGAACTAATCCATCTACGCCTCCAAGGTCGATAAACACACCGTAAGATGTGATGTTTTTTACTGTTCCTTCAAGAACTTGACCTTTTTCAAGCTGCGCAATAATTTCTTTCTTTTGTTCTTCTATATCCGCCTCAATAAGAGCTTTGTGAGATACTACTACGTTTTTAAACTCATGGTTGATTTTTACAATTTTAAATTCCATGTTTTTATTAACGTATTGATCGTAATCACGAATTGGCTTTACATCAATTTGCGAACCAGGCAAGAATGCCTCAATACCAAATACATCGACAATCATTCCACCTTTAGTACGACACTTAACAAATCCTGTTACTACTTCTTGTGTATCGTGGGCAGCATTTACACGATCCCATGCCATGATGGTACGTGCCTTACGGTGTGATAAAATAAGTTGACCTGTTTTGTCTTCACGAGTGTCAATCATTACTTCAACCGTATCGCCTACTTTTAGGTCGG